>CAMZHY010000136.1 GCA_947307005.1 uncultured Planctomycetaceae bacterium | reverse complement strand
TATTCGTTGTTGCTCGCCGCGTTCACGCCGCCGACGAAGAGGAGCGCGTAATCGTTGGCGCTCGGCGTCGCCGAAACTTGAGGCGCCTCTTTGCGCGCGTAGCTCTGCGACGCGTCCGCGATGGGAATCCCCGCCGACGTGTACATGCCGACGCTCTGCGTTTCGACCGCCGTCAAATAGGCGCCGAGCGCCGGCGTCATGGTCGTTCGATAGACCGGATAATCCGGATTGACGTCGACGAAATCGATTCCGCCGAACTGCGTCAGACCGGCGACGGCGTCGAACGTGAACTCGGAAGCGTTCGCTTTGATCTGAACGCGGTCCGTTCCGCGCGCGAGAATCGAAAGGACGCCGCTTGTCTCATGGTCCAAGTCGAGAGTCATCGAGACGCTCGAGAGATCGAAGACCGCGTCGGGACGCTGTTCGGAGTCCAGAAGAATAACGTCGTCGACGGGCGTCGAGCGCGCCTCTTCAATCGCGGCGGCGAGCGCGTCCGCCGTCCAATCGGTCAGAACGACGACGTTGACGTCGGTCAGAGATTCGGGGAGCGCGAGTTCGTTATAACGCTGGCGCAAGTTCTCGTATTCGGCGGCGGAAACGAACGAGGCGTTCTTCGTCGCGACGGTTTGCGTCTCGCCGTAGGTCGAATCGTCCCAGTAAGTTCCGTCGCCGAGCGCCTTCACGATTACGGAATATTCCGTACTGGGCGCGAGACCGCTAATAACGAGGCGATTTTCCGACGCCGCGACGTTCGCCGTCGCGGGGGTCGCGTCCGCGCCCTCTTGATAGAGAACAAGGTACCCCGTCGCGCGAGGATTCGCGTTCCATTCGACGCAGATCGAATCGGACGAGAGCGTTCTCGCCGAAATCGTCGGCGCGTCGAGCGCGGACTTAACGACGGGCGTCGACGACGTCGTCAGCGTAATCACAGGGGAGAAATCGGAAGCGACGTAAATCGCGTCGTAGGTCGCGAAGCGGATTTTGAACTGATACTCGGTATTCGGCTCGAGGTCCGTAATCTGCATGTAAGTCGTCGTCGGGGCGACGGTTCTCGAAGCAAAGTCTTCGGAGCCGACGGGCGCCCAAGCGACGCAGTACTCGTAGGCGTTCGGGATCGCGTCCCAGTGGAGCAGGACGGAATCGTTCGAGACGTCGGTCGCGGTGAAGATCGGCCAGTTTGCCTTCGCCGTCTTCACGACGACGGGCGCGGACCAGTCGGAGTCGAGGTAAAGAATGTTGCTTGAGAGCGCGCGAATACCGACGGCGTACTCGGAGTCCGGTTTGAGACCGTCGATCGTATAGCTCGTTTCCGACGCGGGGACGGAGACGGTCGCGTAAGAACCGGCGCCGGACTTATACCTTATTTCGTAAGAAGCGACGTCGTCGACGGCGTCCCAGTAAACGGTCAGCGAGGTCGGCTCGACGTCGAACATCATGCCCGGCGTTTCGAGACGATTCGGGACGGGCGTCGTCACGGAGGTCGGCGTCGAATAATAAGAGGTCGAGTAGTCGAATCCGTCGCCAACAGCGGCGACTTTGAGCGTATACGTCGTATCCGGGGTCAACCCCTCGATCGTATAGCTCGTTTCCGTAACGGCGACGTCGAAGGTTTGAACGGCGCCGTCGGCGGACTGGCATGAAACGACGTAAGAAGAAGCGTTGACGACCGCGTCCCAAGAGACGGAGATCGACGTCAAGTCGGCGTCGTAGGAAACGGTCGGGGTTGCGAGTCTCCGACGCGGCTGGACGGAAAGCGATTCGGAATACGCGGAATCGCCGGTATCAATACTGTCGCCGAGCGCTTGAACCGCGACGTCGTAAACGACGCCGCCGTTGAGTCCGGAGACAGTATAGGAAGTCGCCGACGCGCCGACCTTGGCGTAGGAGTACGAGGAGCCGGTCGAACTCTTCCACGCGATTCGATACCCGGTCGCGCTCGGAACGGCGTCCCACGCGACGGTAATCGTATTTTCCGTCTTCGCCGTAACGGACTGTGTCGGCGCGGCGACCGGATCGGGATCGATCGTAACGATGGAAAGCGCCGCCGATTCGGGAGAATTCGTATAGACGACGCCGTCGCCGACGGCGACGACTCGACAGGAGTAGGTCGCGCCGAGTTCGAGTCCGGAGACCGTATACGACTTCGTCGACGCGTTGAGATCGACCGCGACGTCGGAGGAATCGGCTTCGTTCCGCCAGAGCAACTGATACCCGCTCGCGTTCGAAACGGAATTCCACGCGACGGAGAAGGAGGACGAAGTCCTCGCCGTGAGCGATAGCGTCGGGACGGTAAGCGGACTGAATTTTTGATATTCGTAAGCGCCGAGGTCGACTATTCTGCGGAAGATACGACGCTCCCCGGCGAGGTCGACGGACGTCGTCGCGTATTGATTGTTCCCCTTGTCGATCGCCTGAGAATCGTCCGCAAGCGTGTAGTTCCCCTCCTCCGCGTTCGTAAAGAGCGACTGCGTCGCGTCGTAGACGAAGTTGTTTTCCCCGCCCGTCCAGTCGACGCAACTCGACAATACGTTGTTCGCGACGACGTTGGAGCCGTTGGAATAAACGTCGGCGCCCGACGGCGCGAAGTTGCCCGCGATAATCGCGTTGCGCGCGCTAAGGTTGGCGGTTCGGTAGAGATAGACCCCGCCGCCTTCGGTCGCGACGTTGTTCGTCACCGTGCAGTTGGTCAAGATCGCGTCGCCGCGCCGCGACGAGATTCCGCCGCCGAAACCGTTCGTCTCGTTGTCGGCGACCAAGGAATTGACGAGCGAGAGCGTCGCGCCGTCGTTGAGAATCGCGCCGCCGTCGCCCGACGTCGCGACGTTGCTTGTCACGGAGCAATTGACGAGCGTCGCGTCGCCGCGGTCGGAATACAATCCGCCGCCGTAACTCGCTTCGTTGTCGCAAACCACGCAGTAATTGAGGGACAGCGTCGCGTAATAACTGTAAATCGCGCCGCCGTAGCCGTTGGCGTCCGCGTCGCAGTCGGAGCCGACCGCGCGACCGTTCGCGAACGTTATCCCGTTGACATTCACGTTGACGCCCTCGTCGAGGCGCAGAATTCTCGACGCGCCACGACCGCTGATCGTCAAACCGGGCTCGTAGGTCGTCGCGTTGCGGAGCGAAGACGCGTTGATCGCAACCGATTTGCTCGCCGTAAGTTCGCCGAGTTCAAGCGAGATCGTCTTGCCTTTGAGCGAATTGGCGAAAGTGATCGTCGCGCCGGAATTGGCGTAATCGAGCGCTTCGCGGAGCGAGATCAGCCCGTCGTATTTATCGACGACGTCGAGGTTTGTCGTAACGGTCGTCGAAGCCGCCTCCTTGACGAACTTATACTCGTAAGCGCCGAGGTCGACGATTTCGCGAGAAATACGGGGGTTCCCCGCAAAATCGACGCTCGTCGTCGCGTAATCGTTGTTCCCCTTGTCAATCGCCTTAGAGTTTACGGCGAGCGTATAATCGCCCGCCTCCGCGTTCGCAAAGAGCGGCTGCGACGCGTCGTAAGTTACGACGTCTGCGGCGGACGTCCAGCCTGAGAAGCTCGACAGAACGTTGTAGGCGTTCGCGGCGGCGTCGGCGCCGTTGAGACGAACGTCGGCGTCCTCCGGCGCGGTATTGCCCGCGATAATCGTATTGTACGCGTTGAGAACGGCGGTTCCGTCCACATTAACGCCGCCGCCGGCGCTCTCCGCCGTATTGCCGACGACCGTGCAGTTGTAGAGATTCGCGACGCCCCCTCCAAGCTGCAAACCGCCGCCGATCTCCGCGCTATTGCCGACGACGAGGCAGTTGGTCAGCGTCGTTTCGCCGCCGAGGAACGCCGCGGCGCCGCCCGACGTCGTCGCTTTACTGTCGCGAATCGCGCAGTTGTTGAGCGACAACGTCGCGCCGTCGTTGTAAATCGCGCCGCCTTCGCCGTTCGAATAGCCGTTCGCCAAAGTGATTCCGTCGATTTCGACTTCGACGTCCCCAGAGACGTACAGTATTCTCGTCTCGCCCTGCCCGCTGACCGTCAGCCCCGGGGCGTGCGCGGCGTAGTCGTAAAGGTTCGACGCGTCGATCGTCATCGACTTGTCGACATACAACCGTCCCAAAGCCGAGGAGAGTTTGATCGTCTTGCCCTTGAGCGAGGCGTCAAACGTGATCGTATCGCCGGCCGCGGAGTATTTGGTAATCGCCTCGCGCAAAGAAATCAGCTCGTCGTAAGGATTGACGACGTCCAAATCGGTCGTAACAACGACCGAAGGCGTTTCTTGAACCGGCGCGGCCTCAGTCCAGACGGCTTTCGTGTTGGAATAAGGCGAATTGTTCGCCTTCACGCGGAACACGTAGTTCGTCGCGGGCGTCAATCCCTCGACCGTATAGGAGTTCGTCGCGATATTTTCAACGGCGACGGCGTCGTAGCCGTTGACGGCGTATTCCAGCGTGTAGGTCGCGCCCTGAATCTCGCTCCAGGTCAGCGTGATCGAGGTCGGCGTCGCCGAGGACGATTCAATCGTCGGCGCGCTTTCTTCCAGAGGCGTCGCAAAGATGGAGAAGATTTCGCCCGCATGCCACGGATGCTCGTTTTTACCGCCGGTGACGGGACCCCCGTTCGACGCGTAGCCGTTCTCGTTCGGTTTGCTGGGAATAGCGGAGTTCATATTGAGCGCGGAGAACGGATCGTTTTGCTCCGCGTAAATAAACGCCTCCTCCCCCGTCGAACTGCGACGCAGTGCTTCTTCAAACGTTTGCGAATAGCCGACGTAACCGACGTTGAGCATCTTGCTCGTCAGAGACGATTCGTAATGGTTCGTCGCGGCGCCGCCGGCGAAATGCGCCGCGCCGTCGTAACCGTCGGCGTATCCGTTCGCGACCGAGCGGAGATTACCCGTCTCCGGATCGAAAAGATCGTCGAGAATTCCGCCCGAAAAACACTGCGTAAAAACGCACGTCGCGTAACCTTCCCGAATCTGGAAGAGCGCGTCGCGAACCGTCGTCGAATGGATTTCCTCGCCCCAGCCGTTAAGATAATCGTCGTAATCGTCGTACCCTGATATCGTTACGTTATTGACGACTCTTGACTTATTTCCAAGAAGACCGTCCCCGTGGTCGAAGGTCCAGAAGAAGAGGTGCGAATTCGCGTCCATTTGATCGGCGATTTCGCCCAGCGTCGCGGTCAGATTGGCGCCGGTCGCCGCGCGAATCGTCGTGCCGATATCGCTCGCAAAGGACATGTCCGACGTCTTTAACCGAGAGCCGGAAGTCTTAAGATTCATGTTTTTCGACTTGCCGGCGACGTCGCCGTCCGCGTAGAGGATATAGATCTTGCTCGGATCAAGGGAGAAGTTTTCCACAAGATCGTAATAGTAATCGACCAGTCCCAGGTAATAATACTCATAATTGGACTTCGGCGCGTGACCGCCGATGAAGAGCACGGCGTAGTCGTTGGCGCTTGGATTCTCAGAAACGACAGGGGGCGCGTCGTGCGCGTAGTTCTGCGACGCGTCCATGATGGAAATCCCCGTCGAAGTAAACATGCCGACGTCTTGAGTTTCGACCGCCGTCACAACGGTTCCCAGCGCCGGGGTAAAGACGACTTGATAGACCGGATAATCCGGATTGACGTCGATGAAATCAAGTCCGCCGAACTGGGTCAGACCGGCGACGGCGTCGAACGTGAAGCCGGAATCGGCGACCTTGATTTGCGCGCGATCCGTTCCGCGCGAGAGGATCGAAATCGCGCCGCTTGTCTCATAATCGACGTCGAGAGTAATCGAAACGCGGGAAAGATCGAGAACCGTGTCGGAATATCGCTCCGGATCCAAAATGATCACGTCGTCGACGGGAGTCGAGCGCGCCTCTTCGATCGCGGCGATAATCGCGGCCGCCGTCCAATCGGTCGGCACGATGATATTGACGTCGGTCAGGGACTCGGGGAGTATTAGTTCGTCGTAGAACCGTCGCAGCTCTTCGTATTCGGTGGAAGAAATGTACGAGGCGTCCTTCGTCGTAACGGTTTGCGTCGCGGAATAGGACGAATTCGTCCAGAAGACTCCGTCGCCGAGCGTTCTCACTCTCACGAGATAATCCGTATCGGCCGCAAGGTCGCTAAGAACGAGGCGATTCTCCGTCGCCGCGACGTTGACCGTCGCGTAGGAGGCGTCCGTACTCTTGCGGTAAAGAACTTCGTATCCGGTCGCGCGCAGATCGGCGTTCCACTCGACGCAGATCGAATCGGACGAGAGTTCTCTTGCGGAGACGAGCGGCGTTTCGAGCGCGGACCTGACGAAAGGCGACGACGACGTCGTCAGCGTTACGACGGGAGAATATTCGGAATCGCCGTCGGCTCCGGAGAAGCGGATTTTAAACTGATACTCCGTATTCGGCTCGAGCCCCGCGACCTGCATATACGTTTTCGACACGTCGATCGTTCTCGAGGTAAAGTCCTCGGAGCCGACGGGCGCCCACGCGACGCAATATTCGGAGGCGGTCGCAATCGCGTCCCAATGGAGCAACACGGAATCGTTCGAAACGTCGGTCGCGGTGAAAATCGGCCGGTCGGTTTTAGCCGTCTCCACGACGACGGGCTCGGACCACTCCGAGTCAAAATAAAGATCGTCGTCTCCATGCGCTTGAATGCAAACGCTATACTCGGAGTCGGGATTGAGTCCGCTAATCGTATAGTCGGTTTTCGACGCGGGAACGGCAACGGTTACGTAGGCGCCGTCGGAGGGCTTATACCTTAAACTGTAAAAAGAGGCGTTGGCGACGGCGTCCCAGGAGACCGTTATCGACGTTCCCGTCTTGACAGCGACGGTTAGAACCGGCGCCGCGAGCGGCCCAGGTTCGACGGGCTCGTCGGGCGTCGCATCCGTCTGGACGCGGATAATCGCGGAATAGGTGCTCTTGTAGACCTCGCCGTCCCCGATCGCCTTAAGACGAACGTCGTATTCAGTATTCGGTTCAAGTCCGGCGATCGTGTGGCTGAGGTTCGTTCCGACGTTCACGTTCGTCCATTCCGTCTCGCTCGCGAGCTTGTACGAAAGGCTGTATCGCTCGGCGTTCTCAACCGCGGCCCAAGAGATCGCGATCGTCGAATCGGTCCTGTCGACGACGGTCAGAACCGGCGTCGCAAGGGGCGTAAGGGGTTCGCCCGCTCGGGCGCGAACGACTTCGGAATAGACGCTCTTATAGATCTCGCCGTCCCCGATCGCTTTGACGCGAATCTCGTACTCGGCGCCCTTCTCGAGACCCGTTATCTCGTAGCCCGTCTCCGTTCCGACGTTCACGTTCGTCCATTCCGTCTCGCTTGCAAGCTTGTACGAAAGACTGTATCGTTCGGCGTTCTCAACCGCGTCCCAGGCGACCGCGATCGTCGATTCGGTCCTATCGACGACGGTCAAGACCGGAGTCGCGAGGGGCGTGAGGGACGCGTCCGTCTGGGCTGGAACAACGTCGGAATAGACGCTCTTATAGGTCTCGCCGTCCCCGATCGCCTTGACGCGAACCTCGTAATCCGTGTTCTTCTCGAGTCCCGTTATCGCGAAGCTCGTCTCCGTTCCGACGTTCACGTTCGTCCATTCCGTCGCGCCAGCGAGTTTATAGGAAAGGCTGTATCGCTCGGCGTTCTCAACCGCGTCCCATGAGACCATAATCGTCGAGCCCGTTCTGCCGACGACGGTCAGAACCGGCGTCGCAAGCGGCGTAAGGGACGCGTTCGTTTGGACGCGAACGACCTCGGAATAGACGCTCTTATAGGTCTCGCCGTCCCCGATCGCCTTGACGCGAACCTCGTAATCGGCGTTCTTCTCAAGACCCGTTATCTCGTAGTCGGTCTCCGTTCCGACGTTCACGTTCGTCCATTCCGTCTCGCTTGCGAGCTTATAAGAGAGACTGTATCGCTCGGCTTTCTCAACGGCGTCCCAAGAGACCGAAATCGTCGAGCCCGTCCTGCCGACGACGGTCAGAACCGGCGTCGCAAGGGGCGTGAGGGACTCGTTCGTCTGGGTTTGGACGACCTCGGAATAAACGCTCTTGTAGACGACGCCGTCGCCGATCGCCTTGACGCGAATCTCGTAATCCGAGTTCTCGTCAAGATCGGCGATCGCGTAGCTCGTCTCCGTTCCGACGTTCTTACCGGTCCAGTTCGTCTCGCCCGCGAGTCTATAGGAGAGACTGTATCGCTCGACGTTTGGAATCGCATCCCAAGAGACCGTTATCGTCGAGCCCGTCCTGCCGACGACGGTCAGAACCGGCGTCGCGAGCGGCGTAAGAGACGCGTCCGTCTGGACTGGAACGACTTCGGAATAGACGCTCTTATAGACGACGCCGTCGCCGAGCGCCTTAACGCGAACCTCGTAATCCGTGTTCTTCTCGAGACCCGTTATCGTATAGCTCGTCTCATTGCCGACATTCTTGCCCGTCCAGGTCGTCTCGCCCGCGAGCTTGTAGGAGAGACTGTATCGCTCGACGTTCTCAACGGCGTCCCAAGAGACCGAAATCGTCGAACCCGTCCTGCCGACGACGGTCAGA
>CAMZHY010000135.1 GCA_947307005.1 uncultured Planctomycetaceae bacterium | reverse complement strand
TTGAGTCCGGAGGTTTTGACGTCTCTCCTTCGTCGAACTCGAGTTACTAAGAAGTCTGGCGCTTTTCCAGCGCCGGACTAGCGCGTTGTTTAGCTTAAGTCGAACGCGGTATTTTTACACAGAGACGTCTACGATAATAGAACAAGGTCGCCCTTCATGACGTTTGCAAGAAGGACGACCTCGTTTTCTTTCAACTTAGCCGCTTGCCGTCGATTTCATCCGTGGCGTCGTCTGATTCGCGTTTTCGGAACCAAAGACGAATAGGAACCTCTCCTATCGGCAACTCGTCGCGGATAACATTGAGGAGAAACCTCCTGTAGCTTGGGGAAAAAGCGTCAGGCATATTGCAGAAGAGTGTTATCGTCGGCGGCGAAACCGAAACCTGGGTTGCGTAATAGATTTTAGGCTTCCTAAAGTGGTACAGAGGCGGCGGCGTATGATCGAGCGCGGCCGCTATTAGCTTATTGAGTTTGCTAGTAGAAACGCGCATCTGGCTTTGTCGAAAAAGCAACTGGGCGTGTTGCAACAGTTTCTGAACATTCTTACCCGTTATTCCCGTAATAAACGCGATAGGAACGTGCCACATTGTTGCAAATGTTTCTCGAAGATAATCCGCCCAGCGGCTTGTCGGCATTTTATATTGAACCATCTTGTCCCACTTGTTGACCACAAAAATACACGGCTTGTGGTATGATTCAATGAGCGAAACAAGCTGTTTGTCCATCTTCGCAATCTGAAGAGAACAATCGAAGAACATAAAAACGACGTCCGCCATCCGAATGCTACGCTCCGCTCGCGTTAAAGCGTAGAAATCGAGGTCGGAGCCGACGCTTTTCTTGCGCATACACCCGGGCGTATCGATGGCAATAAAGGATTTGCCGTTCATTTCAAAACGAACGTCGACGCAGTCTCTTGTCGTACCTGGAATAGGACTGGCAATTACGCGCTCCTCTTGGGCGAGCGTATTGACAAAAGTGCTCTTTCCCACGTTGCGTCTACCAACGATCGCAATTTTCATCTCAGGATCGTCAAGTTTTTTCCCCCCGTCAAAAAAGGCGGAAACAGGGAGCGCCCTTTCAATCTCGTCCATTAACGCAATGCGACCGCGCTTCTGCTTGGCGCTTACGGCAACAACACCCCAGCCAAAGCGATGAAACTCGCTTGAATCGTGATCCTGAGTTTCACCGTCGCACTTGTTGGCGACGAGAATGATTGGAATCTGAAGCGTTCGCAACCGTTCTGCAACAAATTGATCAAGAGGAGTTATGCCGTCTCGCGCGTCAACGACGAATAGAATTAAATCCGCAGCGTTAATAGCCGCGCTAATTTGGTTCTCAACGTCCTCGGAAAGGTCGTCCTTATCAACGACGCCAATCCCTCCGGAGTCTGTCAGTTCAATGTACCTAGCAGATATTTTCGGCAAGGACGGAACGTCCGCATCGTCCCCGGAAACGTCGCCTAATAAAGAGGAGGCGACGTCTTTGTCGCAATCTTCAAGTATTTCGCCAGAAAATTCGGTAGGTCCGTCGAGTCCTAGTGCGGAATTATCAAGAGTCGACGAGGAGAATCCGTCCTTACGGTCGCCTTCATTTAACGCGTCTACAGTATCTTCCTTAGGCGTAACAGAAGAATATTTATCAACGTCGTCCCAGTCTAAATTGTCTGCGCTTTTTGAAGAATTTTTTTCGTGAACAACAAGTCCGCTTGGATTCGACTCGTCGTCACACTCAACAACTTCAGGAACCAAATACTTTGGATCGACGCCATCAAGACCTATGTCAAGAAGAAAGGAAACTCTGTCGCGAGTCACCCCCGCAACGGAGTCCACGATCGAAACCCTTTCACCGACAAGCCAGTTAAAAATGCTCGATTTTCCGACGTTGGGACGTCCGATAATCGCAACTTTTGCAACGCCCATGGTTATTCTCAACGCTTGTAAAGATGAAAGGGAACCGCCCTTTCGAAAAGGACGTCAACTCTTTTCGAGAACGACGGCGAAGGAACGCCCTGTGTTTGCGTGATTAAGCTTTAGAAAAGCCGACTTCTGGATCGAAAGCGGCGCGTCTTTCACGACGTTGACAGGACAATCTTTTGCAATGTCGACGCAGTTGCGAACCGCGGGAATCATACCTTTATCAAGGGATAAGACAGAGGCTGCAAGTTCTACGGCGCCAGCGCCGCTTCCGAGATTTCCAAAGTGACCGCCCGCTGTAAAGACGGGGACGTCGCCAAGTTGGTTGGAGATCGCTACGGCTTCTTTCGAATCTGATTGAAGACCGATGGCATTCGCATTAACGTGCCCTAGATCCTTGGCGTTTAATTCAGCTCGCTCCATCGCAAGGCGAATCGACGATTCAATCGCCTCCTGTTCAATTCCAAACGTGGCCGTAGGTTTAACAGCTTCCGCAAAACCGCGAACCACTGCAAGTGGTTTTGCGCCTCGGGCGATTGCAAAATCTTTGCTTTCTAACACAAAGGACGCAGCCCCTTCGCCAATAATGGTCCCTCTACGGTTTTCGTCAAAAGGCCGCGGATCCTGATCTGGCGTCTCGCTCCATGGAGCCAAATCGTACGCCCGACTTCGAGAAAGAACAGTCGGATTAATTTTATTGCCAGATCCGCCGGCGATCATAACGTCTGCGGCGCCGCGTTCAATAATGCGACACGCTTCCATAAACGCGGCAAGACTGGACCCGCGATCAAGCGTTGGGGTGTTATTAGGACCGCGCGCATCCAGCGATATTGCGATGTTGCTAGCGACTAAATTAGGCAAATACTTTAGCATCCAGAGAGGCATGACGCTTTCCATTGAGGCTGTTCCCCAAGTGGAAAAATCGTATTTGCCGTCGACAATCCCTTTACGAAAAGCATCTTTAAGAAGATCTAGTTCAAGACCGATCAAATCGCAACCGAAGATACAACCGAGCCGTTCGGGATCGACGGATCGCGCTCCTTCCTCGAATGAAAGATTTGCGTGCTGACACGCCAGAATCGCCGAAACGACGCCCATCTGGATGTCGCGGCTCATGATCTTGATGTTCTTCTTAGGCTTAATAAAATCCTTCGGATGAAAATCAGGAACCTCGCTGCCGATGGGACGTCGTTCCAGTTGCGTCTGAATGGAGTTGAGGTAGGAAACGCCGCTTTTACCTTCAAGTAAAGCTCCCCAGAACGAATCGAGTTCGATTCCAATGGGACTCAAAACTCCAAGACCAGTAATAACAACTTCTTTCTTGCTCATAATTGACGTCACGCAATGCTGAGGTTGGTCCACTGCCAGATCACGCGCGATTGTCTTCCGCTGTATCGCCAACACGATTTTGACGCCTCAAAAACGACAAGGGTTGGCGAGACAACCTGACAATTTGCGAAGGCATAATTCCGCCGATTCTGCACGTCGAAACGGAATCGCTTCTATCGTAAAGCAAATCGTCATTTTTAACACCCCCCGGAAGGTAAATTTTTTCAACCGCGTCTTCTCCTCATGGATAGAAAAGAGTCGACGAATATGCAATTGATCAAGCGGTTAGAAGGGATGAGTAGCGCCCTAATTCAATTGCGAGGTTAACGATAGAAGTCTCAATAACGACGCATTCACGATTTAAATCTCCAATAAACTTGTTTTATTT
This sequence comes from uncultured Planctomycetaceae bacterium, assembly GCA_947307005.1. Classification (GTDB taxonomy): domain Bacteria; phylum Planctomycetota; class Planctomycetia; order Pirellulales; family Thermoguttaceae; genus RUG369. The sequence goes on along the minus strand of CAMZHY010000135.1, from coordinate 4,926 downwards.
CAAAGAGTTACGCAAGGTAGATAGCCGATTCCAAGACAGAACGCGAGCCTATATTCCGGCGAATAAAGCTCGGTCTTAAGTTTGAATTGCCTTTGATTAACGGGCAAAATTGACACAGTCTTTCCGAAGTTTAGCGAGAGCGAATCATGACAAAAAGATCACAATTTGAATTTTTTGTTGTTGGGAATACCGTTTTCTCTCCACAATGACCTTATCTCAGAAAATACTTGCTGGACGCGAACATTTCGGACGAGGCTTCAATATCCTCCTCTCGCGCGCACAGATGTGATTTACTTCAGTCACAATGTTCCTGCGTTATTAGGAAAGTGTGTTTTGACATTCTTTTGCATGGAAAGGGCGTCGAGAATACGATCCTATGTAAATCAATTATGTCGTCGCAGGTTCCAGCGCATTTGTGAAAGAAATGAAGCTTAACCCTTCCTTGTTCTATGAGTAAGGTATAATACATACCAACGCCGTGGCGTCTTGGGTCCAAATATGTACGAGACTTTTACTTCAATAGAAGGCGCGCCTTACTGCGCTTTACTGTTTTACTTGCATTTCCTGAGGTGCGTTTCATGATAACAGCGGTGGTGACAACGCATTGTAGAGCGCCTGAAATTGTGGCAAGAGCCCTAAATAGCGTGCTAAATCAAACGTTTCGCGATATTGAAATTTTTTTAATCGACGATAGCTTTCCTGATTACGAGAAGAGGGACGACGTTAAAAGGCTAGCCGAAGCTTTTAGTTCCCGATTAAGATATATTCAACATTCTTCATGTCTTGGCGCTTGCTCCGCCCGAAATACAGGACTTTATGAGGCTAAGGGTGAGTTTATTGCGTTTCTCGACGACGACGACGAATGGCTTCCCGACAAAATTCGAAAGCAAATCATGGGATTTGATTCCGACGAAGTTGGATTGGTTTACTGCAATTCCAAAGTAATCGACGATTTAACAGGGAAAACGTATGAAAATCGTTTGAAGAAAAAAAGAAGCAACGCTTATTTTGAACTATTTAAGGATAACTTTGTGGGTTCTGCGTCTTTTCCCCTAATCAGGACGGACGCTCTTCGAAGGATTGGCGGATTTGACGTTAAATTGAAAGCAAAACAGGACGTTGACGCATGGTTGCGGCTATCAAAACACTATTCATTTAATTACGTTGACGAACCTTTGGCGATATATCACGTTCATAATGGCGATCGTATCTCGACAAATCCCTATAACAAGATATCGGGAATAGAGCGGTTGATAGAAAAGCACATTGACGACCTAAAAAATAATAAATCCGCCTATTCGTCGAGATTACTCAGTCTTGTGCCATATTACGCGATGATTAATCAATTTAAGAAATCTTTTGGCATATGGATAAAAGCGGTTGGAATGCGACCATGGGCGATAAGAACCAATATTCTTTATTTGACCAAGGCTGTTGTATGTTTTTGGAACGCTGAGCGAACCAATCGGCCTACTAATGACAATTGATTTGTGGTTGAATCTTTTTTCTAGGAACTGTATAGTTAACTCAATTAGCGGTTCTCGCATATCGTATAAAGTTTAACACGCCTTGTTGTAAGCGGCTCTCGGAACAGTGGATCAAGATCGTTTTTCATTCAGAAATTTGGCGTTAAACTATCTTTGTTTGTACGGCGTTTTTTATCCGCTTCTGGCGCATCTTCTGATGGAGGCCGGAGGAACGGGAGGCGTGGGATCGACGCCTGTTCATTTTTTACAACTTTCCGCTTTTATCGCGTTTTGGGGAATAGCCAAGTTTAATAAGGAAACTTTGCAAAGTGGAATTGACGTATGGATTGTCGCGTCGCTCTATTTTGCCTGCGAAGCGTTCTTTTTAGCCGTCTTCTTTGCCGAGGACGCAAAAACCACAGAGATAGCCTATGCCGCTCGATTTATCATGTGGTTCCTCTTTGCCGCCATCGTGACTAGAGGGGCGTTGGGGATTCAACAACTTGAAAGATTATCTTTTTCATTTCTCATTGGAACTTTCATTCAAGGAATGCTCGCGATATGGGCTTTTAACACTCAGAGCGTAGGGTCCACTTATAAAGGCGTCTATGCGACAACGGGCGGCGTGAACGTTTCTGGTAAAACGATCGTTTCATTTGTGATTATCGGGATTTTTCTTGCGTTCTACTGGGCGCTTGTTCGTCCTCGGAGACGTTGGATTTACATAGTTTCGTTGTTCGTTGGAATACTCGTTATCCTTTTTAGCTACAATCGAGCGACTCAGTTAAGTTTTGCCCTTGTGCTCCTCTTTGACGCCTTCTGGCTCTTTCGTGGGCGAAAAATAAGATCTTTTTTCTTAGTTGGAATTGCCGCGATAGCTATTGGCGCGTTTCTTACGTCTTCTTGGGGCGAATCATTCCTTTTACGCTGGCAGAGTATTCGCGTCGATGGGGGAAGCGGACGCGTTACGTTGGTTCGCGCAGCCCTTGAGGGACTTGCCGACCCTGAATCGATGAGATCGCTTCTCTTTGGCAGGGGTAATCGTGAAACTCGTTTATTGATGTTTCGGGCCTGTGGCGCCTATATTGGAACTCATAGCGATCTTTTTGATTTCCTTACCATGTATGGATTGATTGGCGGCGCTTTTTATGTGTGGATTGCACTCAAAATTCTAACGTTGGGACGCGAACTTCCGCATCGCTCCATCGAATATTTGTGTATTCGTTCCACAGGCGCCTTTGTTATCTTGGCCGGGTTAATGACAGGAAGCTTTCAGTCAACCTACACGTTTGTTATGTTCTTTACCGTCTGCCAGTATTGGCTTGAAAGGGGGCGGCTTGTTTATGGAGTCGGAGGCGGAGCGCAGTTAGACGGGATTGTTCCGTTTTCCGCGCCTCCTGAACTAGATTCCAATCAATTTCATGATTATCCAGAACCGTTTGCTGATTTTTCTTCCATGGATGGTGGTGATTTTACTTACGAAAGAGATCTTGATGAAGCGGTTTGTGAGAATGACGTTCGAGAAATTGAGCGACCAGTTTCAAACCGCGAGGTCAGCGCTCAAATGAATGATATAGACGACGGAAAAGAGACAGTTGATTCTGTAAGTGATTTTAATACCCTATATTCGGTGATTAATCCAGAAATTGGTCACGTCTTCCCTCTCCTTGTCGTAGAGGGGCGCCCTCAAGACGATTCCTCTGGTTTTCCAAACGAACAGAATCTTCCGATAGAAAACGTCCGCCCGCTATACGAATTGGAAATAACTCAAGACGGCATTAATTTGGACCAAGATTGATATGTATCTTGACGTGTTCTTGAATTGATTACGAGTTTTTTTATGGGAAGGGATGACACATGCGTGTTGTCGTCGCACATAATTTCTACGGTTCTCGGGCAATGGGAGGCGAATCGGTCGTTTTTCGTCAAGAAGTCGAACTTTTGCGACGTTTTGGTCATGAAGTTGAAACGATAGAGTGCGAAAACGCAGAGATTGAACGTTATTCGTTCGGAAAAAAAGTTATTTCGGCGTTTAACTTTGGGTTTTCACGAGAAGTTTACGACAGAACGATTGGACTTTTTCGTCGTTTTCAACCGGAGGTATTGCACGTTCATAATTATAAATTCGTCCTTACTCCGTCAGTATTCCAAGCGGCTCGAGATATGGGGGTTGGAACTGTCCTAAGCATTCATAACTACCGTCTGATTTGTCCTGCAGGTCAGTTCAGACGCGGCGTAATTCCATGTGAAGAATGTTTAAATCACTGCGCTTCGCGAATTCTGTGGCGATCAGGTTGCGCGTCGTCATTTTCGAACCGAGCGCTCCAGTATGCGTTTTATCTCGAGACTCGTAAACCGATACTAAAGAATGTGGACGTGTTCGTAACGCCGACTGAGTTTGCTAGGCAACTATTTATTCGTGGAGGATTTCCGGCTCATAAAATTATGGTCAAGCCGTATTTTTTCTCTGAGCCGACGACGATTTCGTTGGAATCGACTCGTACGAAGTCAGAGTCGGGGGCGCTTTTTGTCGGGCGCCTCTCCGAAGAGAAGGGAATTCGGTTTCTCATTGAAGCTTGGCGTGATGTGGACTGTCCATTGACGATCGTCGGCGACGGACCAATGAGCGAGTGGGTTAAGGCAAACGCTCCTTCGAATACAACTGTTTTAGGTGAAAAAAAACGATCTGAAACGTTGGAATTGCTACGCCAATCTGAATTTTTAGTTTTCCCATCGATTTGTTACGAAGGATTAGGGATGACTCTCCTTGAGGCTAGCGCATTAGGGGTGCCTGTAATTGCCTCTGATCTTGGCGGTCGTCGCGAGGTTGTGAAGGATGGAGTCTCCGGGTTGCTTTTTGACGTTAAAGATCGAACAAGTTTCGTTTCCGCTGTTAGGAAACTTCATCGAAACTCCTCCTTGAGGAATAGTTTAAGTAGTGGCGCTAGGATGGTTTATACGAAGAATTATACGCCCGAGAAGAACATTGAACTTTTAAATGAAATTTACCGTCAAGCGATAGATTCACGTGTCAGAACTTGTTAGAATCTTTCGCCTTTAATCCGATTTGATCTGAAAAACTGTCATTTTCCGACAATAACAATGGCGTCCTTGATATATTGCTTGAAGAAGAACGCTTACCGCGCGCCACGTATTATTGGCGACATTGTCGCGCGTGTTCCCTATTCTAGGCGTCTGGGATTTGGATTAGACTATCGTAACGCTAGAGCTTCATATTGTTGGTTTGAGGGAGAAGCGACTTTAGAGGAACAACGTTCTTTTATTTTTGAACACGTTGTGAGAATCGTTCGATACGCTTCGGCAAACATTCCCTTTTACGCGCATTATTACGCCGAGTGTGGCTTTAGTCCCGACCTCCTCCGTTCTTTCGACGATCTAGTAAAAATTCCTATCGTTACCAAAGAACTTCTTCAATCGGTAGAACTAGAACGCCGATCTT
>CAMZHY010000134.1 GCA_947307005.1 uncultured Planctomycetaceae bacterium | reverse complement strand
GCGCGCCGCCGGAAATCCGGTCGACGACGAGCTGACGCAAAATCATCGAAATCGACAAATCAAAAATCTTTAGCTACTGAGCGTTGAACTGCAGGACGTGCAGGCGTTCTGTCGCGTTCACGACGATAGACGCGCCCGACCAAGCGCGCGGCGACGGCTATTCGTTGCAATAAGGATAATCGCAGTTTCGCGGACTTTCAACCTAAAAATAAGGGAAACTCCGGCGACTTACGCGCTTTGCGCCGATAAAATACGACTGATTGTCTCGGACGTTAAATTGGTTATTATCGGCGTCGCGACCCCCGCGGGGGACCGCCTCTCTGATTTCTGTTCGTCCGCGGATAGGGGCGAATTAATGAAAATCTTACCGATCCCGTCAAAGAAAGAAAAAACTCCTTTTTTAGGAAACGATCGCGACGAAGGCGTCTGTTATGACAAAAAGAGGAAGAAAACCGAACGCGACAGTTGCGACGAAAGAATCGAAAAGCCGACGTTCTTTTACCTTGACAGGATCGTCGCAACTCGCTAGACTTCGGCGCGGCGTCGCGGAGGGCGTCGCTTTCCGTCGTTGTCGCGAGAGGTCGTTATGTTAAGAATCGTCGCCACGCCTATTCGTCGCGCGCTCGTCGCGTTCTGCGCGTTTGCGTTCGCGCTCTGTCAGAGCGGCGCTTTTTCCGCGCTAACCCCGTCCGATTCAAAGCGCGGCGGCAGGATGATCGCCATGTCGCGGGCGGAGCGGCTCGTCGACGACGCGATCGATTATCTTGAAGAACTTCCCTCGTTTTCCGCCGAACTCAATTTTGAGGCGGACTTTTTCGGCAAGCGCTATTTAGGGCGCGGCCGTTACGAGGAGCTAACGATTCTTCGCAACCTCGCCGACTCTTCGCTTCGCGCGCCTCTCGAACGCTCGCGATTCCTTCTGAGCGCCGCCTTGACTTCTGAAGACGATTCCGAGCAAAGCGACTCCAACGCGCTTGATATCGTCTGCGACTGCGATAATCGCGCTTGGTGGCGCAACGACTCGACGTCGGACGTCTCGCCCCTGAGTCAAATCAATATCGAAGACCTCAAGGACTCGTTGACGCACCTTGGGGAAGACGAAAACCTTCGTCTTGTCGAAAACGGCGTCAAGCGCTCTTGCGGAATGAACGGGATGCCAGGCCTTGGCGGGATTGCCGGGACGCTCAAACGCGTCGCGTCTTATTATCGCTTTGAGCCGGAATATCAGGAAGTCGTCTCCGCGCGCCAGAACGCCGACGACACTCTCCCGACCGACTCTTTTCTTAAAGTAACCGGCGTGGTCAGATCTCGTTTTTGGGACCGCGTCAACGCCAACCTGGAATACAAAGAAGATACGGTTCCCAACTATATCATGGAGTACCTGCCGACGGCGGTCGAGCTGTATTTCCGCATGGTCGACGCGGGCTCGGGACGGCGCCGACCTTTCCCCTGCAAAATCGTCTACTATGCGGGCGACCGATCGGGCAAGGAGGAGGCGCGACGATTTCTGTTCTCCGTCGAATATTCCTCCATCGTTCGGAACGACCCGACGATTAGCCCCGACGATTTCATCTACGTTCAGCCGCAGATTACTTTCGACCGTCTCAACTCGGAATACGTCCGCGAGCTTACGGAATCCCCCGAAGGGCTTTGAAAATAAACCGAACCTTTCTTTTTTCTATACTCGCGAATAATCGCGTTTGGCGTATAATAGGGGATGACGCCGCCGCGCGGCGTCGCGTCGGCGTTGCATCCGGGTTCGCGCTAACGCGCGCTTGGTTCGGTTCTCGCTCCCGTTGGTCGCTTTCCGAATGAGCGACGCGTTTAGCGTGAACGTTTTAGACGTCCGCGCCAACGAGCGCGGACCTAGAGTTTTCGCCGGTTCGCGCTCGAGTGACGTCTCGCGCGTCGCGGCGAATATTGCGGTCCAGCGCGCTTGCGCTGGCTGGAGGGGATTGAGATGGCGACAAAGAAATCGGCGCTTTCGGTCGCGCGCATTCTTAAGATGAAGGAGACCGGCGAAAAGATCGCGATGGTCACGGCGTACGATTATCCGACCGCGCGGATGGCGGACGCGGCTGGAATCGACATGATTCTCGTTGGCGACAGCGTCGCGTCCGTCGTTCAGGGGCGTCCGACGACGCTGGGCGTTCGTCTTGAAGACACGATCTACCATACGGAGATGGTCCAGCGCGCCGTGACGCGCGCGCTCGTCGTCGCCGACGTTCCGTTCCCATACTGCCAACTTGGGCCGATGGAGGCGGTTCGCGCGTGCGCGAGGGTCGTCAAGGAGACGAACGCGGGCGCCGTCAAGATCGAGGGGGGCGTCAAACGCGCGGAGACGGTTCGCGCCGTCGTGGACGCGGGGATTCCCGTCTTGGGGCACTGCGGACTCGCGCCCCAGAGCGTCAAAGCGGAGGGGTATCGCGTTCAGCGCGATCTCGACCGGCTTTTAGAGGACGCGACGGCGATCCAAGACGCCGGCGCGTTCGCGATCGTGCTCGAATGCGTTCAGCGCGACTATGCGGCGGAAGTTACGCAAAAGCTCCGCGTTCCGACGATCGGAATCGGGGCGGGCGCGGGCTGCGACGGGCAGATTCTCGTCTTCCACGACGTCTTTAACTACGCCGACGGCGAGCCGGAGGAACGTCCGAAGCACTCGCGCGTCTATTGCGACCTTCACAAGATTATCGACGGAGGACTGCGCGAATACGTCGCCGACGTCAAGGAAGGGCGTTTCCCTAGCGACGCGGAATCTTTCGGTCCTGCTAAATAACGCCGCGACGATTCTTACGTCGCCCGCGCAAGGATCGCGCGGGCGACGCGTTCGAAGTCCGTGGTTCGTCGCGACTTCGATCCTTCGACGTCTCCGCCGTTTCGGAGTCGCCTTGTTCTTTCGAATCTCTAAAATTGGAACAGCCCATGTCCATTAAGTTTATTCACGCGGCCGACCTGCACATCGATTCGCCTATGAAGGGATTGGCGGAAAAAGACGAGAAAATCGCGCAAAAGGTTCGCGAAGCGACCCGGATGGCGTTCAAAAATCTCGTCGACTTTGCGATCGAGAATAAGGTCGCGTTCATCGTTATCGCGGGCGACGTTTTCGACGGGAAATGGGACGACGCGGCGACCGGACGCTGGACCGGCGAGCAGTTCAGGCAACTGTGCGAACACAACGTCGACGTTTTCCTCGTTTACGGCAACCACGACGGTAAAAATAAGATTCTTAAGAATATGCGAACGGCGGTCTTTCCGGGCGAGGGGGAGAATCTCTTCGTCTTTCCGTCGGACAAGCCGGAAATATTCGACAGGGAATATGACGGCGAGCGCGTCGCGATTATTGGGCAGAGTTATTCCGACGAAGTTTGCTCCGTCGATTTGACGGAGAACTTCCCCGAGCCGAGACCAAACGCGTTCAATATCGCCGTGTTGCACACGGGGCTCGAGGGCGCGAAAACATACGCGCCCACGACGGCGGCGAATCTCGAAAAATTCGGCTACGACTACTGGGCGTTGGGGCACCAACATAGCCGTGAAATTCTCAAAGACTCGCCCCAATGCTGGATCGCGTACAGCGGCGTCCTGCAGACGCGTCACGTCAACGAAAGCGACAATCAGGACGGTCGACCCGGCAAAGGTTTTTTCCTCGTCGAAATCGAGGACGGGCGCCGAGTCGGAACCCCCGAATTTTACCCGTGCGACGTCTTTCGCTGGGGGCGCGTGACGATCGACCTAGACGAACTCGACGAATCCTCTCCCGAAACGCTGACGGACTCTCTCGTCAATCTCTTTCTGAAGGAAATCAAGACGTTTGTCGATACGACCGACGGGCGCGGGGCGGCGATTCGCGTGAAGTTCGTCGGGCGTTCGAGTCTCTATAGCAGATTGACGGGATTGAAAAACGACAAGAATGACGCGCCGCTGCGCGACTTGCTCTACCAGAGTTTGTCGTCGATCAACGCTCCTGTCTGGATCGAGCGTTTTGACGCGAGCGAAGTCGCGCCGCCGATTCCCGATAATTTCTGGGAGGAACGCGCGTTCAAGGATATCCGCGACCTCGTTCTTGATGAGAATGAAAAACTTAAAGAACCGCCAAAACGCCCCCTTAAGGCTGGGGAATCGCCGTTGCCGGCGCTCAGCGGGTTGACGGGCAAGCTTATCAAACATCGCGTCGAGTTACGCGGCGAAGACGGCGACGACGGATTCGATTTGCTCGATCCGCAAAAACTTGAAGAGTGGAACTTGAAGGCATTGGACGTTTTGGCGGACGCTTTCGAGCGCGAAAAGGACAAATTGAACTGAAGGGAGGCGCCGTTATGCGTTTTGACAAACTTGATATTCAAGCGTTCGGTGAATTTCATCAGAGATCGCTAGATTTTTCCAAGGGAAATATCAGTCTTGTTTACGGAAGGAACGAACTCGGAAAATCGACGCTTCTGAGCTTTATGCGCAGCGTCTGCTTTGATTACAAGAAACGGGTCGGCGAGAATAGTCTCTTTGCGCGCGGCGCCGCGCTGGCGAAGGGCGCCGTCGACTTTCGGCTCCGCGACGGACGCGCGGGGTCGGTCTGTCGCGCTTGGGACGTCTCCGACTCTTCGCCCGTCGATTTTTACGCGGAACTTTCCGGAGACGAATTGAGCGAGTATCTCTTTAAACGAGACGTTCTCAACGGATTGGATCGGGATTTTTTCTCCGCGTTCTTCGGTTTTTCGTACGCGGATATCGCGACGGGAGAGAAGCGGGTCGCGTCGTCGAACCTGACGCGGTTGATTTACGGTCTTTCTTTTGGCGATCCGGATCAGGTCGAGCGGGTCAAGACGTCTCTTAAAAAGCGCCTCGACGAGCTTTTTTATAATAGTACCGCCTCTACCAAACTCGTAAACGTCGCGCTCAAGCGCTACGAAGAAGCGCAGACGGCGCTCGCCGCCGACGATACGAAAGAGTACAAAAGAATTCGCAAGGAGATCGAAGACCAGAGATTTCACTGCAAGAAGCTATTGTCGGAAAAAGAGGAGATTAATCGTCAAAAAGGCGAGTTGGAAACGCTTGAAAAGGCGTGGTCTCTTTATGTTGCGAGCAAATCGGCGATTCTAGAGTTGCAAAAATTCGACGCCGAAAACCAATTTGACAAAGAACGTCTTCTGACTTTTGCGGAAAAATGCGAATCTGATTACCGCAAAACGAAGGAGAAACGCGACGCGAAAGAAATCGAAGTTCAAAATTTCGAGAAACAGTTGGAAACGTTGGTTCGCGAACGCGATTCGAACGAGCGGAACCTCAAACCGGAATACGTCGAACACGCCGCCGAGATTGGCGAACTGGCGCTTCAGGCGAAACGTTTTCAAGAGGGACGCGCCGGGCTAACGCGCCTCGACGACGAACTTGCGGCGCGCGCCGCGCGGCTTAGAAACGAACTCGTTGTAATCGGCGTCGTCGAAGCCGACGCGTCAGAGGAACGGATTGACGCGGCTTTCGCTCAAGCGTTGCGTCCTCTCGTCGCCGCGACGTTAGACGAGGCGACGCGCGACGCCAACGTTGAGAAGAATCTTTGGGATAATCTTCATAAATCCAAAAGATTCGCCGCAGAGGCAAAAGCGAACGCTCAAGCGACCAGACTTGAACGCGACGCGCTCCTCGCCGCGTTTGACGACGACGAATTTAAAGGGGATCGGCGCGACGTCGAACGCGCTTTAGAAAAGACGTCGACGCTGTTCGCGACCCTCGAGGACGACTATGCCGACTTCGAAAACAACCTTCGCGAGCGCGCAAAGGCGATCGACGAGGTCGAAACAGAGGAGCAGAGACTCGCAAGACTCGCCTGCAACGACGATGGTTCCGATATGGACGGGCTTTTGGCTCGTCTTGAAGACCCCAAGAAATTGTCTGATCCGTTGGGATTAGACAGGTTGCGCGAAGAATACGACGCCACAGAAAAGCTCGTCGAGGACAAAGAGGACGAGCGCGACGCCATCGACGCCAAGATCGACGATATTACCCGTCAGATTAAAGAACTTGCGGGCGACGACGAGTATGAAAAGATCGAATTTGCTCGCAAGATAGCCGCCGAGAGACGCGATATTCTGTGGAATTCAATCCGAACCTTTCTGGAAAGCGGCGGAATGCCGATCATGGGTTCGTTTGAAACGATAGCGAGAGAAGTCAAGGATTATGAGCAAACGATTGACGAGCTTGACGAACTTCAAGATCGACGCTTTCTTTACGCGACCTCGCAGGGGAAACTTGGCGTTCTCCGAGGACAGCTTAAAGAGTATAAAACCGCTTCGGAGCAATTGTCAGAAGAGCTAAGAAGCCTCGCCGGTTCTCGCTCGGATTTGGAGTCGGAAACGGCTGCGATTCTCGCGAAATACGGTTTTGATTTCTGTTCTAAGTGGACGTTTGGCGTTTCGCTGGACTGGATCGACGACTGGAGAAATTATCGCGAACGCCGCGCTGAAATCGAAAAAAGCTGGCGCGACGTCGTCAAAAGGGCCATGAAGAACGTCGCCGCGATCGAACAGCTTCTGACGCTCGCGAAAGAGTGGGAAATTCCCGGCGCCGACGCGGTTCGGATTCCGACGACTGAACGCGAAAGCGCCGACCCTCGCGTCATGAGCCCCCTCTTTTTACAGATTAAGAATCTGACGTCGCAAACGCGACTCAAACTTGAACGTTATGACGAATCTCTCAAAAAGCTCGAGAAACTTGAAGAAATTCTGCGTCAAAACGAGGAGTCCGTTCAAAAATACGACGCGGAAGCGGTCTCTTTTGCCGCCGAACTTGAATCCCTTGACGCGAAGCGAAAAGAGTTCTGCGACGCGAACGCGCTATTCTTTGTCGACGCCGTTTGTTCAAGTTGGGGGGGGATAAGGGACGCGCTCAAAAAACTAGGCGAATGGCGCGACAAGGCGTTGAAGCTGAACGTCGAGCGCGGCAATTTCGACCGTCTCGCCGCGGAGTACGAAGGCTACGACGCGCAGGCGACGAAGATCGCCGCCGCTCTCAACGTTAAACGCTCTAGCGCGTCGCGGTTTGTTGAAGACGCGACCCTCTGGAATCAGGAGAAGGACGCCGCGCGCGACGCCAAGACAAAGTTCGAGGAGCAAGTCAAAGTCTGCGAAATGAAACGCGCCGAGTTGGCGGCGTCCGTCGCGGAGTTACGGAACCTCGACGACGCGCTTGCGACCTTGGAGCGGCAGTCCGGTGTTGAAAGCGACGATTTTGAAGCGTTCCGCGACGCCGCGCGGCGTTGTTTTGACGCGACGACCGCCGTCGCGACGAGCGAACGGGATCTCGCGAACTGTCTCGGCGCGCCAGTCGGGTCGCCGGAATATCAATCGAAGATCGCGCGGCTCGACGCGGCGGGCGATCAATATGAGATTCGTCGTTGTTTGGAGGAGACGACGGAAAAGGCGAAGGAACTGGAAACCGAATACGGCGAGTCGTCCCAAAAAGTCGGCAGTCTCGAGAAGGAGCTCGAGAAAATCGGCGACGGCGACAAACGCTTGAAAATTTTGGACGACGCGCAGAGAAGTCTCGTCGAGCTTCGCGCGAGAGTCGAGGAATACGCGCCGATTCGACTTGCTTACGCGGCGCTGGAGCGTTCGTTGACCGTTTTTGAGAATGAACGAATCCCGAATATCCTCGCAATCGCCGAACGGTTTTTCAAACGTCTGACGGGAGGACGGTATCTTTCTATCGAACGCGTTAAATCAACGGGCAAACAGAAGAAATCGGACGATTGGGATGATTTCACTTTTAACAACGGCGAAAACGTCGGTTTTCGGACGCGGCGCGCCAAAGACGACGAGTATCGCTACTCGAGCCAGCTGAGTCAAGGGACGCGCGAGCAGCTTTATCTTGCGCTGCGACTTGCGCTGGTCGACGAATACTGCGGGGCGTTGGGGCGCGAGCCGCTTCCGATTTTGGCGGACGACGTCCTTGTGCAGTTCGACGATGAGCGCGCCCGCAACGCGTTGAACCTCTTCAAAGAGATCGCCGACGCCGACGATTCGCGGCAGTTCATTCTCATGACGCACCATGAGTCGACGCGCAGATATTTCAGCGACGTCGTCGGCGAGGAGGCGATCGTCGACCTGTGACCCGGTTCGCCGTTCTCCTCGCGTCTCTTGTCCTGACGACGCAAGCGCTTGCGCCCCCGTCCGCGTTTTCGACGACGCCTCGACCCGCCGCCGTCGCGCCCGACTCCGCCGCCGAATCCCGCGCCGCGTTTTCAGCGGAGAAACGCGTTGCGCTCGAAGACGAGTTCTTCGAGCTCATGTGGCTCTGCGACTCGCCTGTCGAGTCGGAACGCGATGCGGCGCAGGAGGAACTGACGCGTCGATTCGACGAATTTGAGCCCGTCTGGAAGGATCGGACGTTCCTCACGGACGGGGAGGTCGCCGACGAGTCGCGGCGGCGGTTCGAACGCGCCGAGAAAGATTTCTGGAACGCGCGACTAGAACGCGCGCGCACGGCGTTCGACGTCAAGCTCGACGTCGAGCCGCCTGAGGGGGAAGGGGCCGAGGCGGTTCGACGCGCGAACGTCCGCGTTTCATGGCGCGTTC
>CAMZHY010000133.1 GCA_947307005.1 uncultured Planctomycetaceae bacterium | reverse complement strand
TTGATTTAATAACAACCTGGAAGGCTCCCTTCTTCAGGTCGTTTTGATAACGCATGAAAAAATCGTTGACGTCGCGACAGAACTTATTGTTTCCGTAAACAATCGACGTATACTGAATCTGAATTGGTTCGTTTAGCGACAAACAGCGTTCGCCTCGCGACCAACCCTATTTTCGCAATTATTCGAGGAGTCCTATGACCGAAGAAAAAACCATCTTCAAAAGAATAATCGACAAGGAAATTCCTGCAAAAATTGTTTACGAAGACGACCTCTGTTTAGCGTTTCACGACGTTTCTCCACAAGCTCCCGTTCATGTCTTGATTATTCCAAAGACTACGGAGTTACGATCGTTGGATGACGTCGCGCCGAAGGACGAAGCGCTCATTGGGCATATTTTTGTCGTCATACAAAGGCTCGCTCGTGAACTCGGAATTGCTGAAAACGGATACCGAGTCGTCTCTAATTGCGGCGTAAACGCATGTCAAACAGTACCTCACCTTCACTTTCACCTTATTGGAGGCCGCGGTTTTTCTTGGCCGCCGGGGTAGTGTCGTCGACATTCGTTCTTATTCCGCATACGCCGTATTCCCACCGTTAACAAACGTAAATTGTTTCCGAATTCACAATTATTCAACCGTTAGAGACGTAGCGCGCAACATTAGACTTCGTCGATTGGTCGTTCCTCGACGTCGCGTTGGTCGCACGCTGGTCGCGACGCGCTGAACGCCTCTCCAAAGGACGTCGTTATGGATAGAATTCAACAGTATATTGATGAAAACAGAGAAACATTTTTGAATCAATGGTTTGAGGTTCTCCGTATTCCAAGCGTTAGCGCTCAGAGGGAGCACAAAGACGATATGAAAAAGACGGCCGACTGGCTTGTCTCTTTTTTGAGAGAAAAGCTTGGCATGTCCGCCCAAAAGATTCCCACTGACGGCAATCCGCTCGTCTACGGCGAAACTCCGAAAATCCCCAACGCTCCAACCGTTATGCTCTACGGGCATTACGACGTTATGCCGTCCGATCCTGACGTTGCTTGGATTACCCCGCCCTTTGAACCGACCGTTCGCGACGGCAAAGTCTTTTGCAGAGGAGCCAACGACGATAAAGGTCAGTGGTGCGCGCATCTGTGCGGAATGCAAACCTATCTCGCGCTCAACGGTTCGTTTCCCCTTCAAATTAAGGTCATTCTCGAAGGCGAAGAGGAGGTCGGCAGCGCTTCTCTCTCTAAATTTCTCGACTCTGAAGAGAACCGCAAGTTGCTTGCCTGCGACGCTCTCCTCGTAAGCGACACGTCCGCAGCCGGTCCTAATCTCCCTGCGATTACTTATGGATTACGCGGAGTAATGAGCTTCGAAGTCAAGCTTACTGGGGCAAATCGGGATCTTCATTCGGGCGTCTACGGCGGTTCTGTCTGGAATCCGATAATTGCGCTCAGCATGCTGATTACGGCAATGATGAATAGAGACGGCATAATTCAGATTCCTAACTTCTACGACGACGTCGATCAAATTTCCCAGCTCGAACGCGACGCTCTAGCGCAGAATCCTTACGACGCGGAAGAAGAAAAAAAACAAATTGGCATCAGCGCAAGTTTTGGCGAGCAGGAATTCACGGTCTTAGAACGGCGAGGCGCCCGTCCTTCTTTCGACGTCAATGGAATAACCGGCGGTTATCAAGGCGAGGGCGGTAAGACAACCATCCCGAGTTGGGCTTCTGCGAAATTTACTTTCCGGACGGTGCCTAGCATGGATCCGAACAAAATCCGAGAAAAAGTCGAGCAATTCGTAAAGTCGCATGTTCCCGAAGACATTAAGGTTGACCTTGAATATCAGCAGGGATCGGGCGGCATGGTCGCGCCGCTTACGGGCAAATTCGTCGTCGCCGCCAGCGGCGTTTTAGAAAAAGTTTACGGAGCTAAACCCCGTTTTGTCCGCGACGGCGGCTCAATTCCGATAGTCGCCAAGCTTCGTCAGGAACTCAATGCGGAAACAGTTCTTGTCGGTTTTGGCCTTGAAGACGACGGAATCCACTCTCCAAATGAAAAGTTCAATCTTGACTCGTTTTTTAACGGAATCAAGACTGACGTTCTCCTGTGGGAGGCGTTCGGTAAATTGACGGTGTAAAATCGTCTCCAGCTCTTCGCTCTTTCTAGGTTAGCTACGGGAGAGGCGACGTCGTCCCTCCCGTTTTTTATTTATCGCTACGCCCCTACCGAACGCCATGTCTTTTAACGCTCCAGAAGTCAGCCTCTTTCCTCCAGTTTCGCACGCCGACTCAGACGGACTGCTTGCATGGGGCGGTTTGGTCACGCCAGAGTTCGTTCTTAATGCGTTTACGCACGGAATCTTTCCTTGGACCGCATGCTCTTCGTTATTTGCGGGTAACGCAGACGACGTAGCGGATAACAACGCCTTGACGAAACTTGAAACGCGCGCGCTGTTCAAAACATTGTCTCAGGGTATTCAAGACGCGACTTGGAATGGTTTTAACTATAATTCCTTACAGAGTATTGCGGAAGCTGGCGACACGCTCTGTTGGTTTGCGCCGGACCCCCGCGGAATTTTCGATCTCGATGATATTCATATCCCCTCTAGACTCCAAAGAAAGATGCGTTGCGGAAAGTTCCAAGTCACTTTCGATCAAGCTTTTCCTGAAGTTATGCTTGGTTGCGCTTTTGCGGGTAAGAGGCAATTGGAAGGGTGTTGGATTTACAAAGAATTTTTCTGTGGATACTGTAAACTTTTCGAATTAGGTTTCGCTCATAGCGCGGAGTGCTGGTTAATTGATAGGGACTATGTGAACGCGCCGGAAGAACAAAAGCGTTTGCATCGCAAACTAGTCGGCGGCGTTTATGGAGTCGCGATCAACGCTTTCTTTGAGGGGGAATCAATGTTTAGCGTTGAAACAGACTCGTCCAAAATTGCGCTCTTCACCCTTCTTTTACGACTTAAAGAAAACGGTTTCAAACTTTTTGACTTGCAAGTTTTAAACTCTCACACGCAAAGTTTAGGCGGAAAGAATATTCCTCGAGACGAATACATGAAAAGATTGGATAACGCCTTGCGAACAACTGTTATCTTTTAAAGACGCGCGATGACGACCGCGTCACCCGATTCGCGGAATTGAAGGAAACGTTAATGTAAATTGGGTGCCCCGTCCCACCTCGCTTTGGATGGCAATACGTCCTCCATGGCACTCGACGATTTTACGAACCGTCGGTAATCCCAATCCTGTGCCGCCAACCTTAGTCGAAAAAAACGGCTCAAAAATCTTATTAAGGGTCTCGTCGCTCATTCCGCAACCTGAATCAATAAGATCGACCGCAACCTCCGAACCGCATGGTCTAGTTCGAACAAGTATGTCTCGTCCGCCTTGATCGCCGTCTTTCGCATTAATTGCCTGAAGAGCGTTGATTAAAAGATTAAAAATGGCGCGATTAAAGGAACGCTTATCGATGCGAATTGTCGGTAAATCATTCGAATAGTATTCCACCACTTCAACATTGGCGGCGCGCGCCTGCGGTTTAAAGAATTCAACCACTTCTTTGAGCTCTTGATTAGCGTCGGCTGGCTGTAAATCGAGGTTGCGCGCCCTCGTAAAATCAAGAAACTCATTGAGAAGTTCTTCCAAACGTATCGTCTCACGTCTGACTATTTCGATTCGGTTAAGAATTCGATTTTTACCAGGAACGTCTTCAAGTTCGTCAATTTCTTCTTCTAATAACCCGACGTTAAGGCGAATAGTCGAAAGAGGATTCCTAACTTCATGCGCCAGAGAACCCGCTAGTTGGGCTATTTCCGTATATTGTTCTTCAAGTCGTCGATTCAACTCGTTTGGGGAAAAATCCTTAAAATCCTTATCGCCAGAAGCATTCATCTTCAATTTCGCAGTCGTTCTTGTCGTTCGTAAGGTCTTCGTCGAGCCTTCCAGGGACAACGTCTAGCAATCTATTTTCACAAACAGCAGAGTTGGACAAAGAAACGTCTCGCCGCTACTGTTTGCGAAGCTGCGCTTCGACGTCGTTTAAACGCACGGGTTTAATGGGAAACGGCGCTGATTCAAAGGGATCGTCCTGAGGTTCGCGCAAGCGTTGTTCCTCCTTCGCGTCGACTCGCGCGTACGTTACCTCGTCTTGAAGTTCAGCGAGCCAAGCGGGAGTTTCGTAACCGACGCCGCTAGTCTCCGCCGCAAACATTTCGATCATAAATTCGAGTTGTTTGAAAACAGGATTATCTTCGCCATTCGAGCGAACTTCCGAAATAGCGTCAAAAACAAGCGCGCACATCTGTGCAATTTCAAGGGGACGAACAAAACGTTCTTGGAGTCGTTCGTAAATATTTTGGAGCCAGATTCCATAACGCTTATTTAGATCGTCGTAGGCTTGAATAATTCTGGCGGCGTGGCGGGAACTTTGTCCTTTAATATTCTCCATCCAAAGTTCAGCGGCTGATTTACGCAATCGAATCAAAGCGTCGTGCGCCCAGTACACCGGCTTAAGATTCCATGAAATTCTTTCGTACTTTGAGAGAACGCGCAAAAAATCGAGAAGCACATACAAGTTTTCACCGTGGTCAGAACGCGTCGTCGTACTGTTGTAGTCGATATATTCGGAATAGTTTTCTCCTACGCATTCGAGTATTGTTTCAAGCATATTGGCGGCGTCCTCAAAACTTATTCTCTTCGACAAAATCGCCGAAACGAGCGAGTCGCCGCATTCTAACTCTCGATCGTCGCGTTTCATTTGAATAAGCGACGCTAGATACGCGGCGGTTCCTTGATGAAGAATCGCGCGCAGATTGCGAAACTGCAAAAAATCCTGAGTAAAAAGATCGGCGCCGTAACGCTCAATAAAGGTTCGACACGAGTCCCAAACACGCCCCAACGTAATACTCTCAACCGAGGAAATACGAATTTGACGACTATGTTCAAGCCAGTTGTTCAAAACGATATTTGTCGTTCTGTCCAAAAACGATACGAGCGCTTCGTCCGTTGAGGAAAAAACCGTGTCTTCTATATCCCACGTCGAAGACGATTCCACTAGCGTCTCAGTAAAACTACGCATAGCCCCTTCGACCAATTTGTCATACTCCGTAATAGAACCGACTGACAACAAGCGGTTCTGTTCCATCTCTTGGACGCAGTCGATAAGCTGAAACGTTTCCGTAAACAACCCTAATCGAGGAGCATACCCCAGCAGACGCATGACCACTTGTTGAAGTCTCCTCGATTCAACGATCGCTCTAGCGTCGCCCCCTCGAGAAGTTGGAATATACAGAAGGGTTTCAGGCTTAAGATTTTTGAGAAGCGTCGGCCACAAACGTCGAACAAGTTTGACGTCGCTTCGAAAAATCGCGCTGAAAGTCTGAAGAGCCGTGGTTTTCCACGACTTTTCGTAGCGTTCGACCGTTTCGTCGCGCAGCGTCGCTTTAAGCGTCCAGACGACGTCTTCGACGTCGACAATCGACGAAATCACACGATCGAGCAGGATTTCTTTGGCTCCGCGTTGGACGTCGTATTCGACGAGAGATTCCGCAGTGCCAGAAGGTTTGAGGACGCGAAAACGCTCCGTTTGATCAAGCAAATCATATAATCCACGCTGGAATGATTGAGCTTGTTTCAGCCAACCTTCCAATCTCAGTCTTGCGTCTGCGACGACGTCGTCGTTAATTGCCCCGACTGTATGAAAATCAAGCAACGGCGATTTAATGGCTGCAAATTTCCAGAGTCTAACAATCGAGTTGAGGAAGAGCAGACGTTCGGAAACACGTTCCGTTTCGCGGGTAAATTCATAGTCGTCTCCTCCTCCTTCCCCATGAAACGGAGATTTGCCTGGCTCAACGTCATCCTCGTTGCCGTCGTCTGCGCTATCCTTGAAGCTCATATGCTCATAAGCGGCTCTAAACGTCGGATCGCCGCCGGTAATCGTTTCTTCTTCGTCGTCCTCGTCTAGATCGTCGCCGTCGGAAAGAAAAGAAACGTTCGTGTCGCTACGAGTCCCATATTCCTTCGTCGCAGTAGGCTCGTCGTCAGGATCAGAATCGCCGTTCAAAGAACGATTGACGTCTTCCACTACTTCGACGCCGTCGCTTTCTACGCCAAGAGTATCAACCAGTTCTCGCCAAATTTCCTCTTTTTCCGTATTCGTCTCGTCGGAACTCTCAGATTGATCGTCGGTTGGAGAAAAACGAGGATCAGAGACGGTAAAATCACGGCGCGGTTTTCCAAAAACGTATTCGTGAAATTGTTTACGTTTGACGGTCGGCATATTCACCGCGCCAATAATGATTTCCATAAAAACAAAATAAGTTATAAACTCTGGAAAAACCTTCTGGTTCTCCATATAGAATTGTTCGAATTCCTCCGGCGAAGGGAGATTTCGTGAATTAAAAACACGAGCCGCGTCGCGAAGCGACGCCTTGACCGTTATCCGAGATTTGCCCGTTTTTTCATCTCGTTTACAGCGGGTTAATAGAATGACCCTCCGAGCCAAATCAGCAAGAAGTGGATTCTCCGTCTTGAAGTCGTATTTTCGATCAAAAGACTCCTCTGGAAGATCAAGTAACGGAGCCGACCAGTATTCGTCCGCGTTCGCTTCAATGCGATCGAGAAAAACCTTGGTCAAAGTCCATCGATTCAGGTACTCCTCCACCGACCATTTTTTTTGAATCCCAGAACCGTTGCGATTGCGAAGAGGAGTCGGACTTGCCCCGTCGTTTACGCTACTCCAAACCTGCTCTAACCAACCGGCCGCGAGGGTATGGAACGAATAATCGGCTTCGACAAGGGGAATCGTAGGAGCTTGGCTAAGCCAGTAAATCAAGAGAGACGAACAGGATATCAAATCCTCTCGGTCAAGTAAATCTTCCCCAAGGAGAACGAACGCTTTAGGAGACTTAAAACGTTCCACGTGCTTCTTCCAAAACGCAACGTCGCCAATAGCCCTTCCCGCTTGATTCCAAGCGGCAAGCGCAGTAGAAGCCTTTGCGGCGGATTCCCACGCCTCTTGTCCCGAAAAACCTTCGACTGACGAAACTTCCGTACTGCCAAACTGATCCCACCATCCGGCAAGTTCGCTCATCTGCTCGGAAAGCGTCCAGCGAAGCTCGTTGTCGCCAGACGCCGACGCTTCCTTTTGCAAACGACTATACAGATCAAAAATATCGTTAAGAAGATCAATGAACGCGTCAAGACGATGATCGTGGACGCCGTTTTCAACGGAAGGAAAGAGGTTGAACTCCGAATCAAATCCAAGAATGAACCAAGGATCAGGAAAGGCGCCGCAATTCAAAGCGCGACGCATGAGCTCTTCAATTTTAGGCAAACACGCGGCCGCTTCATGAAGTTTACCGACGTCGGTCGCCAAATGCGCTTCCGTAATCAGGCAGTCAATCTTTGAAAGAAGACGCGCGGACGTCGTCTCGATGATGTTAGCTTGGCGTTCCGCTGCTTTAAGGTAACCCATGCGCGCAAATGTTCGCGCAAGTTGAAAACGTTGAGATTGATCGGAACTCTTATGGGAAATCTGACGATTTAACGCTAATCTAGCGCCGGCAAAAGGTTGAAACAACTGAGAAGCTTCCTCGTCAAGTCGAGGTTTTAATTCAGACGGAACTTTTTCGAGAAGTTCTTTGTAAAAAGCGTCGCGATAGTTCGCAATTTTTGCCGCTAGGGAACCTAAAGATACGGAAGAATCGTGCGCCTGCACATATCCGCCGCTGACGCCTGAACCCATAAGAATCGTCCCCGCGAGAATCGCGGAGGCTTCATACTGATACTCGTGTTTCCGTTTTGAATCATGTTCGTTCAAAACGCGGCTCATGATGGAATCGACAATTGTGCGCTGAACGATAAAACGCCGATAGTAACCGTCCTGGTCGACAGAACGATCGTCCCAAGTGCCAAAACTATAGTTAAGACGACTACTCACAGGGTGCGTAAAATCATACGCGCGTGGATCGACTGCGAGTTCTCTGAGTTTACTCATGTCAAAACACGCGTCGAAAAGTATATCGGAATTGGTTTCGCGAAGTATCTTAAGAGTTCCGTCGACAAGTTCTCGATACGCTCCAACGGCGACGTCGGCGCCTTGATAATACAGCGGGATTGGCGCAATCCATTCGTGCTCGTTTGGCTCGTGTCTAACCCCATCCTCAAGAACAGGAATAGGACGGTAGCCGATATAATCGTTCAAACGAAGAACAAGCTTTTTCGGGTCGGTTTCCACGCCGGATATTGCAAACTCTGCCGTCGCTACTCGACAAACTCGCGCCATAAAGAAAGAATTAAAAAGATACGCGCTCTCAAGCTGGAAAAGCGTGTCTTCGTGAAAACGCCTGTATTCGACAAGAGTTTCCGAAATAAGATTCAAGACGTTATAAGCTTGACGCGAATCGCGAAACGCCCCGCCAGCGTCGGCTAAGCGTTCTCGTTCCGTATTGAGAATGTCAAGAGCTTCTTGCCAAATCTCAATCGCGCCTTTCGAAGCTAGGGATTCATAAAACTCGTTCCATGCCCTCAAAAATCGAACGTCTATGGAACCGGAAGAAAAATTCAGATACCCGAGAATC
>CAMZHY010000132.1 GCA_947307005.1 uncultured Planctomycetaceae bacterium | reverse complement strand
CATGAACGGCGGCGGCAAGACCGAAGGCAAACAGTGGATTACGATTACCGGTTCGATTCCGATCCGTAAACAAACCGCGATCTACAGCGATCTTTTCAGCGACGCGCAGTATCTTGACGACGTTCGCGACCAGCCTCGCTACGTTTATTATGAACTGCAGCGCGGCGTCGTCGGTCCCGGCGGCTCCGTCGATTGGAAGAAAGTCGACGTCATTAAGGCGATGAAGAAAGAGAACCAGCAGTGGGCCGGCGTCGGTTCCGACCAGGTCGGTTACAACTACATGGCTCCGATCGTCGCGAACTTCCCGCCGATGGCGATGAACTGTCCTCCGATGATTTCCAAACCTTTCGGCGAGGAAATCGCGAACCTGCCGAATATTCCGCTCAATTCCTCGGAACAGATCGCAATTCAGGCCGACGAACTCAAGGAATGGAACCAGCTCCAAGAGGAAATGAACCAGATTGACGAAAGTTCTCTCTTGGATCGCGACCCGTTCGCAGACGCTCGCGGCGGCGCCGGAGGCGTCGGCATGGGGTCGGGCATGATGGGCGGCATGAGTTCGACCGGCGCGGGCATGATGGCGGGCATGGGGTCCGGCATGGGCGGCGGCATGGGAACCGGCATGGACGGCGGCATGGGCTCCAACGCGTGGCTTACGAACGAAAACGCGATTAACCGCGCGAGAATGCGCGTCAAGGCCGCCGTTTCCGTCGATTACTACCTCTTCCGCTACTTCGACTTCGACGTTCAGCCTGGCGTCACCTATCAGTACCGAGTTAAGTTGATCCTTGCGAACCCGAACTACGGGGTCAAAGAGGAATTCGTCGAGAATACGGCGACGGTCGAGCAGCGTTACGTCGAATCCGAATTCAGCGAAGCGTCCAATCCCGTCGCGCTCGGCGCCGACGCGCGAGTCTTTGCGCAAAAGGTCGAAGCGGCGACGCGTCCCGGCGCGGAACCTCGCATCACGCTTTCGTCAATCTTCTTCGACGCGGAATCCGCTTCCGAGTCGATCGTCCAAGACAGACAGCTTAAGCGCGGTCAAGTTGCGAACTTCTACGGCGAAGCTCACAATCCCGTGAACGTCCAAGGCGGCATGTCGATGGACGATATGTCCGCGATGTTCGGCGGAAGCTCCTCTAAGAAGGGCGGCAAGAAGAATACGAAGAAGACCGTCAACCATATTTCCGACGTGACCGTTGTCGACGCGCTTGGCGGCGATAAGATTTCGAACTCGGAACTCCTCTCGCCCGGTAAGGTGATGATTCTTGAGTCGAACGGACTTCTTCAAGTTCGCGAGATCAAAGAAGACGCCCGAGAACTTGGTCGCTACGACGGTTCCCAGAACATGATGGGCATGGGTATGGGCGGCGGCGGAATGATGATGTAATCGCCGCGTTCTTTCCCACGCTAGAAACAGACAGGCGCGTCGCGCGACAGAGCGTGGCGCGCCGTTTTTTACGCGTTCGGAACGAGAGGGAGGAAATCTCGGAGAAAATGAAGGTTCTATAAAAAGACGTCGTTGCGTTTGCCGACGACGGGGCGTCGTTTTCTCAATTCCCTGTCGCCGATCGACCGGCGCGCTATTGTTCCGACGCGAGGAATTCGAGAACGCGTTCTTGAAACTCGCAATAGAACGGTTTTTCCAGCATTGCGACGTGACTTGCGCCGGAGATGACGACGAGTTTCGACCCTTGGGGCAGCTTCTCGAAGGATTTTCGAATCAGCGGCAATTTCATATACGGATCCTTATCGCCGCAAATCACGAGCGTGGGAGAGGAGATTCGCCCAAAATCGAGAAGGGTCGTCTCTTCAGAACAACACGCCTCGCGCCGCCCCCCGTTCGGACTGCCCTCGCCGTCGTAGCGCCAGCAGTTCGAGCAAAAGGCGTCGACGACGGGCTGTTCGACGACGTCGAGACGGATCGCGCCCGATTCGTCTTTCTGGAAATCCTCCGCCGCGTGTTCCCACGTGTTGCGGTGATAATCGTCCGCGATCGCATTCTCGCCGAGTCCCATTAGAACAGGAGCGTACAGGACGCGTCGTCCGACAAGTTCGCGATCGCGGTCGTCGACGGCGCCCGTCGTAATCGTTCCCCAACTCCAGCCGAGCAAATCGACGGTTTCAACCTTCATGAGTTCGCGAATCTTCAATAACGCGGCGCGGACGTCTTGAGCCGCGTATTCCGCCGTGACGGCGAACCCGTCGTCGGGGCGTTCCGAACGTCCATAACCGGCGATATCGATTCGCCATACGCGAAAACCGTGTCGCGCCAAAAACCTCGCGAGACTGTAGTCCGCGTAATCGACGTCGAAAACGTGAGAGGAGTACGTCAGACCGTGAACGAGGAGGACGTCCCTGCGAGATTCCGTTCCTTCGACGGAAAGGCAGTCGAGATGGAGTTGCAGACCGTTCCGTTCGAGCGGATAGACGACGTCGCGGTATTGTCGGACGTTTTCGCCGCGGGACGCGTCCGCCGTTTGCGCGAACGACGCCGTTGAAAGGACGAAGAGTCCGACGACGACGAGGAACGTTAGTAAAGAAGAAAGCCTTTGTCTTTTGGTCATGTCTTTACTCTCTGGCTTCCGCGCGACTTGACCGCGCCGTTCTATCATTCAAACTGCAGCAGACCGTAAGCGTTTTCTCCTCGCTCGGAGTTCTCGACGTTCCAGCATTCGATTCCAACCCCCGGCGCAATTCTGCGCGCGGCGAGGCGCCAGACGGCGCCTTGGCGCGGCGTTTCAAGCGCGAAGGACGCGAGGGGAATCGCCGCTTCTAGGGTCCATTCGCCGTTTGTTTCAGCGACGGCGACGAAGAGCCGAGGGTTCCACGACGCGTCGTTCCACAGCGAGTCGGCGACCCAACCCCGGGAGTCAAAGACGAATTTCGCCGCCGTCGTATAATCGCCGTCGACGTCGATCGCCAGTTCGAGCCGATCTCTATCTCCAAGTTTAGCGTCGCGAGGGCGCGGTTCGGCGTCGTCTTTCGTTTTCGGATATTCGATTCCTTGGACTTTCCGACACGTCGCGGCGACGTATAGATATTCGGAATCGACGAGAAAACTGACGTTTGTCCCGAGCGTCTGCGAGAATTCGCGATTGCTCGCGCGGCGACGCGCTCGCGTTTTTTCATCGGCCGTCGGCTCTCGCGACGGCGCTTCGGGATAGGGAGTCGATAAATCAAGACGCGCGGCGACGTCCCAGACGTTAGGCTCTAAAACGCCGTCGAGGTACGGTTTTCCGGGCGCCTTTCGGCACGTCGCGACGCTTAGCGGACAAGGCCCGGCGCCCGCTCCTCCGACGTCGCTTGCCGGCGCGCGCAGCCAGTACTCCGCGGCGGCGCGAACCGCCCAGACGTCGTCGACGCCGCCCCCAGAGCCTGTTCCGCCCGCGGAAATTTGCGATCTGTTCATATAAAATCGCATCGCGCCCTGATAGTCGCCGAGGCGCAGTTGAGCGACGGCGTACGGGAACCGCAGTTCCGGCGCCATGAACGCGTCGGGCGCCTCGTCGCGAATCGTTTCGGCGAGACCTCGCGCGCTGGCGAATCTTGAGTCGACGTTCTCGTCGATTGCGACGGCGGTGTTTTCAAGAACGCGTCGCGTCGGTTCCGATCCGCAATAGTACTGCATGAGCCACGCGAGCGCCGGACGGCTCTGCGGGTTGGAAAAGAGCGACGGCGGGACGCGCGAGTATATTTCCTCCGCGGTTCGCCACGCGCCGATTCCCGCGAAAAGTTTCCCCGACGTCGTCAAATATTCGAGCGCAAACTCGGAATCGACCCCAACGAGATTGTCGCGGAGACTTCCGACGAAAAGATCGGCGCTTTGCGGCGTCTTCGTCGCCTGTTTGGCGAGTTTTTCCGCGATTCCCAACTTTTGACGACGCGCTCCCGCGCGGCTGACGAGCGCGTCTCCAAACGGCGCCGTTCCCGTCTGTCGACGCCGTCTCGCGTCGCTTCCATAGGGAATGTTCAACCCGTCGAAGAATGTTTTATTGGCGTTTTCCGGCGTTCCGTCCGTGAAGAGCGTGAGGAATCCGGTCGTCGCGACGAGATCGGAATCGTCGGCGAGGATGGCTCGCGCCTTCGCAGCGACTTCGCCGACCGTTCGTCCTACGCCCGGACAGTAATATCCGGCGTCGATCGTCATGTCGCCTTGGGTTCCGGCGCGGCATAAAAGTCTCGCTTTGGAGACCCGCCACGGTTCGAGCTTGCAGACGGTAAGGTGTTCCGGAAAGGCCGTCGGATCGTTGGCGTCTTTAATCGCGCCGGGAAGTTCCGCAAGGATGAGTTCAAGAAGCGCGTCGCGAGGGCGGTCTCCGACGTTTTGGGCGCCTTGGGCGAGCGAGTTGACAAGATTGATCGCCTGCGCGTCGTTTTTCGCGCCCAACTCGCCCTTAACTTCGAACGTCGCGGCGTTGGAAGCGTCCTCCAGCGCGGAGTCCGCGGCGACGACGACGGAAGGACGCCATTCCCTGAGGAGACGGACGAGTCGCTCTCGAAATCGAAGACGTCCCGATCCGTCATTTTCCGCGTCGAACCGAGCGAGCGTTCGTTCCAATCCGTCGCGTCGCAATTTCGGTCCGACTTGGAATATTCCCGCTTGAGTCAGTCCCGACGCGCCCGTTTCCACAAGCGCTTCTTCGAGACGTTCGACGCGTCCGACTTCGTCCGACGACTCTTCGTATTCCGTTTCGCGCGCCATGAGCGCGACCTCTGAAAGATAGCCTTCCTCGAGCGCAAGCTGCGCGAACGCCTCGAGAGGCGCGTCTTCAACGCGTCCCAAAACTCCAAGAATCGCCGCCCGCGAACCGCCCCGACGCTGGACTCGCCAAGTCGCGCCGCCGTCTTTTGTCGCGATAATCGTTCCGAAATCGCCGACCGCCCATCCGGTCCTTTTGTCTAGAAAAAAAAGTTTGCGCAGCGGCGTCGCAATTCCCGTGGACGTCGCGCGCCATGTTTGCCCGCCGTCGTCCGAGCGGAAGAAGAGCGAGCCCGGCGCTCCGACCGTCGCGACGAAACAGTCGGTCGCCGCGACCGACTCAAGGTCGAAATAGTCGTTGGCGGAGCCGGGGAACGCGCCGGGAACCGCCGACCACGCGGCGCCAAAATTGTCGGAACGCAGAACAATCCCTTGTTCTCCAACGACCCACGCCGCGCCGACCGAACCGTCGTAACAGACGTCGGAAAGGCGCCTAATCCCGAGAGAGAGAGACGGACGGGCGAGCGCGTCTCCGTCGAGCGTTTGAATTTCTCCCGTCATGGCGACGCCCGCGCCGAGACGCTCGATCGGATCGTACATCAGCGTTCGCCATCCGGAGTGTTTCGAACCGCCGACCGAAGACCAGGTCACGCCCGAATCGTCGCTCACGAACAGTCCCAAAGGATACAGCGTCGACGAGTCTCCCGCGATCCACGCGTTTTGGGCGTCGAGAATGCGAACGTCGCGCAAAATCGGAAAGGCCGCCGTTTCGACTTCGCCCCAATTGTTTCCGCCGTCGATCGTGCGAAGGACGACTCCGCGCCCGCTTCGCGTCGTCGACGTCACGCGTCCGCCGACCGCGAGTCCGTAGTTTTCATCGAAAAATGAGACGGCAAAAAGATTAGAGTCGCTGGGCGTCGCGCAAAGAAGCCAGCTTTCGCCCCCGTCGGTTGTTTTCCAGATCGTTCCGCAGTCTCCGACCGCCCAACCTAGCGTCGGCGAAACGAAGCAGACGTCGTTCAGGCGCGCGTCGGAACGTCGTTCCGGGTAATTGCGATAAGAAGGCGGGGGCGCGGCGAATTGTTCGATTTGTTCTCTTGCAAGTCGATCCGCCTCGTCCTCAGGATCGACCGTCGAGCCCGTATATTCCGCCCCGTCGTCGCCCAGCGCGTCTGAAAACCTTAGAAAACCGCCTCCCTGCTCGGAGATTTCTTCCGTCGCGTCGGGGGGAGCGGACTGAGCGACCGTTTCGCCTCTCGCTTCTCTTTTGAGTTCTTCGGCGTACGTTTTCCACGCCTGGGCGCTCGCGTCGCTTGTGAAAACAAGCGCGACGAGGCAAGCGACGACGTAGGCGAGAAAGATCGATCGGCTCACGGGACTGTTCTCCTGCGCGCGTAAACGACGTTCGCATGGGAGCGCGTCGCGCGCGCCTCGACGCCGTCCCCGCGGGGGATGGTAGCGTAAAACGTATGAGCGCGTCAAGAGAAATCGGAGCGAGGACGTTTCGTCGCCGCGTAGGCAAAAGAAAAACGGGAAGCCGCTTTCGAGGCTTCCCGTTAAAAATTTTCGGTCGATTCGTTGAAGGCGCCTTGTCGCGTCCTACGGCGGACTACGCCGTTATGTCACATAGGCTGATAGCCGTTGACTGGACCGGCTTCTTGCTGGACGGCGTGGAGGTGATCCTTGTCGATGTAAACGATCTCCTGCGCGTCTTTCCTTTCGATCGTGTAAGGAATCGGCCAGCCGACGCGAACCTTCTGCTCGTAGTAGATCGTGCACTTATAGTGGACGTGGTGGACTTGAACGGATCCAACCATCGGGAAGAAGCGCGGAGGATCGACGTAATCGGCGACGAGTTCTTTCTTGATGCGAACGTCGTTGCGATACCGCGTTTCGAGGAACGGAACGCCGCCGTTGTCCGGCTTCGCCTTCTCGAGAAGGCGAATGACTTCGTCGTCGGAGGGCGCGTCGAGTCCTTCGGGGACCCCGTCGACGATTGGCGCGAGAACGGGAACTTGGTCGTAACGAGCGTTTTCAAACGACATGTCTTCGTAAGCGCCCTGGAAGTACGGACTCACCGGAACAGGGACGCTGAAGATACCGAGCGAGAAACCTCCAAATCCGAAGCAGCCGCTCGTCACTGCCGCCGCTAGGAGAACCAGAGCCGCGGCAATTCTGAAGTTCGTTTTTTTCATTTTAGCTTCCTTGACAAATGACGTAAAGGGTGGAGCCTCGGGGCAGTCCTTAGTTTCTGTTTCCGCCTGTTCTCTCGTGGACGCCGACGCGTTATCAAGGCGCCTATCGCGCAAACCCGACCGAAAATCTCGTCGTATATCACGGGCTGTTCAGGACGCAGAACACAATCTCCCCGTCAATCCATTAACACGGCGCGTCGTCAACGTGAACCGTCTATTCCACGCCTGTACAGGTATCGTATTTTTTCCGCCGCCGACTTTGCTCTTTTTCGTCAGTTTTCACCGAATCTGAAAAAAGAAGCGCGACTCGGGCGCAAATAGCCCGAATTTTAACCGTCGCCTGACGCGAGCGTCCGGAAGGTTCCGAACGCCGCCGCAAACGCGGGTCGCAAAAACCGTCGGCGTCGTCTTTATCGGTATAAACCGCCCCGGATAATTAATGCATTTGCAGACTTTTTGGATTTTTCTAGCGCAACGACGCTGCGACGGCGAAAATCCATAGTTTTCTCGCGTTTTTTGAGAGAACGATCTTTTTTCTCCAAGTATAATTGACCCGCGGTTGGCGGCGCGGTTCTTTCGCGCTCCTTGCGAGTCTGCGAACGACCGTCCCACGGCGTTGAAACGCGTCGCCTCGCGGCGTTCGACCCAATCCTCTTTATATATATTATTGAGCGACGTTGGTTCGACGCCTTGCGTCGGTTCCTTTCGACGGTAAGTTCGAACTTTCGTCAAGTCGGTTTGAAGGACGCGTTGAGGGGCGACGCAGACAGAGTTTGGTTTTGCGGGTAATTCCATTTGAATGGAATAAACGCAAAATAGCCCCGGCAAACTTCCAAGAAATAAGTTTTAAGGCTTTTTTTAGCGGGAGCGAGTCGAATTTGAGACGATACTCTGTCTTAGAAAACCGCTGCGGGACGACGCGGTATGGCGACGCGAACGCGCGACGCTTAGCGTCCGACCGCTTCTCAGGCGCCGTGAGGCGCGCGGAACTTTTCGATTGTATCGACACGACTGATTTTAACGAGCGATGAATGTTCTAAGTCCGTTGTTTACAAGAGAAAAGGTCTTGCGAAAGAAAACTGAGCGGTTTATATTGGGAAATAAGTTCACGCGTTACGCGTCGCGACGCCGAGGTTTCTCGAAGGTCGCGTCTTTTCCCACCCCCCTGGCGGTCGTGAGCCGTTAGGATATGGAGAAAGTAAGTATCTGGTCTCTGGACTTCGGGGATTAGCGCAATAGATTACACCCTTCGATTGATCCAGCGTCGATAGTTACGAAAAACACCACGGCGTAAGCCACTTTCATCACTTTGTTTCAAGGAGTCTTCCAGATGACTTGTCGTATCCTCTCTTTCTTCGCCGCAATTTTGGTCGCCGTTAGCGCTTTCGGTCAGGACTGCGTCGCGCCTTGCGCTCCGGCCGCTCCGACCTGCGCGCCGGCTCCGACTTGCGCTGCGGCTCCGACCTGCGGACCGACGATTTGCGTTCCGTGCATCAACCCCTTCGCCGTCGTTAAGAACGTCGCTTGCACGACGATCAACGGCGTCAACTGCGCCGCCGCGAACCTCAAGGCTCGCCTCTGCGCTCTGAAACCTTGCGTTGCTGCGGCGGCATGCTGGGCTGCGGCGCCTTGCGCTCCCGCCGCTTGCGCTCCCGCGGCTCCGACCTGCGATCC
>CAMZHY010000131.1 GCA_947307005.1 uncultured Planctomycetaceae bacterium | reverse complement strand
GACGATGAGCCCGTCGTTAAATCATGGAATTATCCGGATATTTCTAGATTAGCGTCCGGCTGCGTCGAACGACTTTCAGGTTCGGACGGCGCGCCTCTTGCCGCAAAGATTGCCGCCGAACGTTACGCAAACGTACGTAGGATTTGTCACAACGTTGTCCATAATGAGAAGACGGCCAAAGTCAAGCTTTCAGATCAAGTCGACCGAGTTCTAACGCACCCTTTTTGGGGACTTCTTATCTTTTTTGCCGCGATGTTTCTGGTATTCTGGCTCACTTTTACACTAGGCGATTACCCGGTAAAACTCCTTGAACGTGGTCAAGATCTTTTAGGCTCATGGTGCAATCGTTTCTGGTTAGAATCGCCTAATAGTTTGTTGCGTTCTCTGATTGTCGACGGGATAATCGCAGGCGTTGGGAGCGTCTTGGTTTTTTTGCCCAATATTATCATCCTGTTTGCGGCAATTTCCGTTCTGGAAGAATGCGGATACATGGCTCGCGGGGCTTTTCTAACTGATCGATTTTTGACTCATTTCGGACTCACTGGGAAAAGTTTTATTCCGATGCTTGTCGGATTTGGGTGTTCCGTTCCCGCCGTTATGGCAACTCGCATTATTGAGGACAAGAATTCCCGTCTTGCGACGATTTTTGTCATTCCGCTGATGAGTTGTGGCGCGAGATTTCCCATCTACATGCTTCTTGTCCCCGCCTTTTTTCCGTCCCAATGGCAGGCGCCGGTTCTATGGGGAATTTACGTGTTGGGAATCGCGGTCGCCGCAATTCTTTCGACAATCGTTACGAAATTTACCTTCAAGGGAGAAGTCGCTTCGCTTTTGATCGAACTTCCCCCATATCACAAACCGACGTTAAAGACCGCCGGAGCAAAGGCGTTGGAACGCGGATGGCAATATATCCGCAAGGCTGGCACAACGATTCTTGGCGTTTCTATTCTTTTTTGGGCCGCCTCAACTTTTCCATCTCTCCCTGAGGATAGGGCGTCGTTTTTTGAAGATCAAGACGCCGCGATATTACAAGAATCCGCAGTCCTTGGAATCGATCTTGACGCGTTTGACGAATCGGACGCTCAGAAAGGCGAGTTTGCCGGTTGTCGCGATCAATTAGGCGAACAAATCGCCGCATTACTCGAACGGCGAAACCAGAATAACGCTGAAGAAGCAGAGGCAAGGTTGGAATATAGCTTCGCTGGTCGTATCGGTAAAGCGATTGAACCAGTCATTCGACACGCTGGGTTTGACTGGAGAATTGGAGTCGGACTTGTCGGCGCGATGACCGCCAAAGAAGTTTTTGTCGCTCAGATGGGGATTATTTATAAAATAAGTGGAGCCGACGAAGACGCCGTTCCCCTTCAAACAATTCTGAGAAATCATTATTCGCCCCTTGTTGGTCTATGCGTCATCATTTTTTCGCTTATAGCAGCGCCGTGCCTTGCGACCGTCGTCGTTGTTGCGAAAGAGTCGTCATACAAATGGGCTTTTGCTCAGTGGCTTACCTTAACTTTAATCGGTTTTTCCGCAGCGGTTCTAATCTACCGCCTAGGGACGCTTTTTCACCTTGGAACGTGATTTCTGTCGCTCACGGCTGTGGAAATCGGTTTTGGAAAGGAAACCGTCGTGTCCGAAAAGATAATTGTCGCATTCTTCATTCTAGGCGCCGTCGCATTATTGGCGCGTCGATTGTTTCAATGCTTTCGGAAGGGATCGTCTTGCTGTTGTTGCGACAGGCGCCGCGGAGGATGCGGAGGTTGTTGTTTTTCCACCGAAGTCCCAAACGCGTCGTCGACTAGCTCTAAAGAAGACTCGCGTTCGTAACCGCTTTGTTTCCGTGTTAAGAAAGGCGTCGTCTCTTCGTAAGGGAGGGACGACGCCTTTCTTTGTATATTCGACGCATAAGCGAATCAAGGCTGATAGTTGGCGACGACGACAATCAACCAAACGAAGCCCACGCAGATCGCAAAACTTATAAGGAACCCAACGACGTCAACAACAGTGGGTTTATTAAACTCCAACCCCCAGCGTTTAAAGAGGCGTTTGTCGTCAAATCGGCGTGGGTTTTCATAAGAAAGTCTCATTTCCTCGGCGTCCTTCTGGGGATCGGGATCGACGGGAGTCTTCATTTTTACGAAGTAACGATCCAGTTTCGCCTCGTCGCCCTTAGGCGTTATAAAACTCAAGAGGATCATAAGGACAAAGGGAAGGAACAAACGGGTGGGAAGCCGGAGCGTTTCCAAGGTTCCGTTGCTCATGGCGCACAAATCGAGGTTAAGGCGTTGGTAAAGAAGGAGGTCTATTTCAAAGCTTCCCTTTCCTTGAAGAGCGACGCCAAGCTCCTGAAGTTCGTCGACGGATTTATAGCGATTCGTTACGCGAACGCGACCGGGTTCGAGTTCTTCCGTCGTCTTCAGGGCGGGATCAAACAGATTGAGTTCTTCGGCGTCGGGATCAAGGAAAACTTGCTGTCCATTCACAAGCTTTGCAATGACGCGACCGTCCGAGTTAATGACGAGTTCGTTGCCGTCCGAATCGTAAGGAACGACCCCTTCGCCCCAGAAAATGGCTTTTCCACCCGTTTTAAATTCGTCGACAATCGTTTCGCCAAGCTTTAACGGCTTAGGTTCAGCGCCCAATTCTTGGAAGACGACTCGTTTTAATTCTTCTTCAGAGAGCGCGTTTTCACGAACGCGGACAGCTTCGGCATTCTTTGCCCGATTTGAACGAATTGCGTCGCGGCGTTCAACGTCGGTAAGAGAGGCGTCAACGTCAAAATACAGGTGATCCACGCCGAATATTTGTTGGCGCGGCGCCAGTATAAACCAATCCAAAAAGGCGCCGCAAAGACGATTGGAATTTCCCAAGCGAACTTGAGTTGCTCAAAGACGTTCATTGAGAGAAGTGAGTTAATCGTCGCGCCGATAATAACGATGGCGCCGCAGATTCTTCCTGCAAGAACAAAAGTCTTTTCACTGGCGTTGGGATTAATATACGCCGCATATCCGTTGCGCACGACAAGTCCTGATACGACAAGCATATAACAACTTGCCGAACTCATGAGAGCCGCAAGAAGGCAAGCAAGCATGAGTCCGACGAGACCAAGGTTCAAAGGTCCCAGAAGTTCGCGGGTGGCAACTCCCCAAACTTTATCAGGATCCGCCGCCAATTCAGCGTTGCCAGCCAAATAGGCAAGAGCGACAAGCGCCGTCAACGCCCAGCCTATCGTGCAGAAACGTTTTAGTATGTTGCCTGCAACAAGTCCAAAACGAGCATTGAACTCTGTCTTGGCGGAACCTCCGCCGGTTGCAATGAAATGAGGCTGACAGACGATGCCGATCAAGTTTAGGAGAGTAATCGCAATGATGTAGTGAAGCGGAAACTCGCCGCCTTTTGGACTTGTAAGAATATCAAAGTATTCGCGTGGCGCTCGATCATGGAGAATTGTAAAACCGTCAAGGATACTCGTTTCACTCGTCTCGTTTGTTTTCACGTCGTTAGCCGGAACCGGAATCTGAGTCGAGGATTCGGTTGTTTCGGGAGCGACCGCGGCGACAGGTGAATTGGCAATCGTATTTGCTTCGTCTTTAACGAGCGCGTGAAGTCCGACTGGAATAAGGATAACGGAGAGTAGAACAATGAACACGCCTTGGATTAGATCGGTCCAATAGGCGGCGCGAAGACCTCCAAGCACTCCGTAAAAAAGAACGCATACCGATGTTAGGACAATAATGAATTGATCGAA
Organism: uncultured Planctomycetaceae bacterium; assembly: GCA_947307005.1. GTDB lineage: Bacteria > Planctomycetota > Planctomycetia > Pirellulales > Thermoguttaceae > RUG369. The sequence continues at coordinate 4,824 of CAMZHY010000131.1, read as the reverse complement.
TGGAACGGAATGACCAAAGATCGAAATTGAATCTGCGCCGACAAGGGGCGCGCCCATTTTCCCAATCGCCGTCATACCGACGCCAAGATAAAACATATAGAAAACGGCGCCGAAGATCATGTAGGCAAAGGCAAGTCCTTTGCTTTGGTAACGTTCTTCAAACCAGTCTCCGAGGGTTAGATGCCTCATTCGACGGTACCAAACTCCGCAAATCCAATAGAACGGGGTAACGAATAGCCAGAGGAGCCCGCTCCAAACGCCGCTGAGACCGTTGGTAAACGTCGTCTTGGCAGTGACGATTGGATCCGAAGCATTGGTTCCGGCTCCAAACGCCGCAAACATCTGGAAAAATTTGCCGAAGCTACGACTTCCGAGAAAGAAATCCTCTTGCTTTTTGACAAACATCATGGACCAAACGCCAATGACGATCATCAGTACGAAATAACCCAGAAGGACTAAGTAGTCTAGTGTTGTCAAGCCCATCGCTGATATTCGCTTTACCTGAGAGGTGAGGGAAATGGGAAAATGCCGTCGACTGCGGTTTAAACACGTCTGATTAACGATTCTTATCGGAATTAGACGTCATTGACTCATCGGATCGAGGAACAGACGATTGAGTTTCCGATTGCGGAACGTTCTGAGACTTCGGATCGGGGGAGACTTTGGACGACGGGGGCACGAAACGAAGTTTTACGAGCGGGACGCCAAAGGGACCTTTTTTAAACGTCAGATCGCCGGTAGAAACGTCTTCTTCAAGAATCTTTAACGCGCTAGCCAATGTTGAATCTGCATAATCCGCGTAGTGAAGAATCATCGCTTCGATCGTTTCGGGAGGAGTGGGAGCGCCCCATTCAGGAAAGCGCGAATGAGTGAGGATCAGGTGTTCCAACCGATATCGTATTTCGTCTTCAAGGCGGACTTCAATCGCCATGCGCCGAACAATCTCAAGACCTAAAATTTGATGTCCTATCAGATTGCCTGCTAAAGTCTTTTGAGAATCAACGAGCGTCGTCTTAGAATCGAGGATTTTACCTACGTCGTGGAGAATTGCGCCTGCGACAACAAGCGGTTTCGAAGCGCGTGTCGCTAAAAGTGGAAATTCGGAATTAAAATGATCGTAAATCGCAACAGCTAACCTTGTTACAGATAGCGTATGCTCAAGAAGTCCAGCCCCATAGGTTCTATGATGCGTCCGCGATGCGGCCGCTTCATAGAGTTGAATCCGATATTCTTTAAAAACGCGTTGAATAAGATTCAGTAGCGAACCCTTCCCAATTTGTTTACTAGCAAGAGAAAGAATTGCGGAGGCAATTTCTTCAGGAGGTAGTTCCGGACCGGGTTGGCACTGCTGGGGATTGAATCCTTCGTCTAAATCTTCTTCGCCAATTTCACGAATTCGGCGAATCTCAAGTCTTAATCCGTAACTGGATTCTACAATCCTTCCTCGAATTTTATAGAACGAGCCAATCGTCCAGTTCTTATCGCAATCTGGAAAAAAATAGTGATCGGACCAAACAAGCGCTTGAACGCTAGTTTTTCGATCTCGAAAAACCAATTTGAAGTAGAATTTGGAATCACGAGAACGGAGTTTTTCTTTTTCAACAAGTTGAACAAAACAGTCTGCTTCGGCTCCATCTTTCATTTCAGAAAGCGCTTTGAGCATACTTGCGACCTGAGAGCGAGACGCGAAAGAAGAGGACGGCGTGGAGTTCTGTGGAAAAATGGCATCGCCGGTAGGATCGCTGGAAATGTGGGAAGAACCTCCGTTATTTTGTGGACTACGATTTATTTCGTCGTTAGAATGAGAATTCTGAGAATTAGCCATGAACCTATCTCATGTTCTTAAAGGGAGACGAAAGCAATTGTTAGAGCGTGGAAAAACCGTTGTGATTGTCGTACAACGGGAACCTCGCCATTCAAACTGAAAACAAAACAATAACTAATATCACCATTCACAAAATCAAGTTGCGTCATTGGTCAACTTGATTCGAATTGTCAAAAAGAATAAGAATAAACAGGGATGAAATCAGACCAATCGCAGGATTGAAGGAAAATGGAGGAGCAGAACGTATAATTCATGCTCCTCTTCTACATCAACTTCGCCGTAAAAAGAACGAATGTTACTTATCTTCAGATGAAGTCAATTTCTTAGAAAGAAACCATTCGTAAAGTTCTGGGTCTGCGTAAGCTTTGGTCCAACTATCATGACCGACGCCCGGATAAATGGTCAACTTAACGTCTTCATTTCCAGCTTCTTTTAGGGCGGCGATCATGGTCTCCGACATTTTGCATGGAACGAGAGGATCTTTTTCGCCATGAAACGCCCAAATAGGCGTGTTCACCATCTTATTAGCCGATTGGGGATCGCCACCGCCGCAGATTGGAGCGGCCGCTGCGACAAGTTCCGACCAATTGGCAAGTATCGACCATGTTCCAAATCCCCCCATTGAAAGTCCCGTTACATATATGCGACTTTTGTCAACGGGATACTCGTTGCAAACTTTTTCTACGAGGAGCTTAAGTTGCGCGGCAGACCAGAAGTGCGAGTCAGGACACTGAGGCGCGACGAGAATAAAAGGCCATTTAGACGCTCTTTCTGGGTTCGAACAGATCCTTGTTGGCCCATAGACTTTAAGTTTTGCCAAATCGGTTCCTCGTTCGCCGATACCATGGAGAAAAAGGAGCAGGGGATAACCGTCGTCTGTTTTTGCAGACTCGTCGGACGGAAGGAAAAACAAGAAACCAATTTTTTCCGTTTTACCTTCGTCAAGTTCATCCTTTCCTCCGAAAAACTGACGACTAACTGGAACTGGAAGATCTGCCGACTTTTCAACAAGTTTTCCGACAACCGAAGCATCCTGCGAGTCGTCAGGCGTTTGAGCGTCAACACCCTGTGAAAACGTCAATCCTACGGTGCAAACCAAGAACGCAAACGTTCCAAACGAAAAAGTTTTTTTCATCGTAATTCTCCTCTTTGCAAATGGACAAACGTCCAATATACTCAATATACTAGAGGAAAGGGTTGCTGTCAAAACAACCGATCTAAACTCTTTTGCATCGTTTCCCTCCTAGATTTGCCTTTTAATTTATTAGCGTCAATAGCTTACAGTTTATTGAGTTCGACGAGACTTCTTTAGGTTTTTTTAAATCTAAATTCATTCGATACGCAAGACGCGCATTGAGGGTTTTGTCTTCTCGATATTCGAAACTTTTCCATTCATTCACATGTTTTTAGAGTAGTCGTCATGTCACGATATAACCCCTCCGTCATCGAAGCCAAATGGCGAAAATACTGGGAAGATAATAAAACATTCGCCGCGCCGCGTCTTCCGAGCGACCTTTTTGGAAATTCTGAGGGCAAAAAGGTTTATGTTCTGGATATGTTCCCTTATCCAAGCGCTCAAGGGTTGCACGTTGGACATCCTGAAGGCTATACGGCTACGGACGTCTATTGCCGTTATATGCGTATGAACGGTTACGCCGTCATGCATCCAATGGGGTGGGACGCATTTGGACTTCCCGCTGAACAACATGCCAAAAAAACAGGCGTTCATCCACGAATTACAACAGAAAAGAATATTGCCAATTTCCGTCGTCAACTCCACGCTCTTGGTTTTAGTTACGACTGGGATCGCGAACTTGCGACGACTGACGTCGACTATTTCCGTTGGACGCAGCGTATCTTTCTCATTATTTACAACTCATGGTACGATAGGGAACAAAAACGAGCGCGTCTCATCTCAGAACTTCCTATTCCCGAAGATGTAAAGGCCGAGGGCGAGGACGCGATCCGTCAATATCAAGACGATCACCGTCTTGCCTATCAGGTCGAAGCCCCGGTTAACTGGTGTCCAGAACTCGGCACCGTCCTCGCCAACGAAGAAGTGGTCGGCGGAGTTAGCGAACGCGGCGGTTATCCTGTGATGCGAATGCCGTTGCGTCAATGGATGCTCCGTATTACCGCGTATGCGGATCGTCTCGAAGAGGATTTGGACGGTTTGCAGTGGTCTGAAGGCGTGAAAACACTGCAACGCAATTGGATTGGTCGTAGCGAAGGCGCCGAGGTTGATTTCTTTATCGGTAGCGCGGAGAATTTCGAAGCATGGAAGGAATCCCGTAAACGTTCAGGGTTTACACGCAAACCGAACGACGACGTTTTGCGCGTTTTTACGACTCGTCCAGACACCCTCTTTGGCGCGACGTACATGGTTATCGCGCCAGAACACGCCGCTGTTGGCAGACTTACAACACCCGCGCAAAAAGAGGCTGTCGAAGAGTATCGTCGTCAAGCGTCCTTTAAGTCCGATCTCGATCGCACCGATCTCGCTAAGGAAAAAACGGGGGTTTTTACGGGTTCTTATGCAATCAATCCCGTAAATGGTCGTCAGATTCCCGTTTGGATCGCCGACTACGTTTTAGCTTCATATGGTACGGGAGCGATTATGGCGGTTCCTGCGCACGATACTCGTGACTTTGATTTCGCCAAACAATATGACTTGCCGATACTTCAGGTTGTAGCGCCCTCGTCAACCTCCCACTATTCGGCTGATGAAGTCGCTAAACTTTCAGAGGCTTTCACTGAGATGGGCGTCGCCGTCAATAGCGGCGAGTTTAACGGAACTCCAACGGCAGAATTTAAATCGCTGATAACGGGTAAGCTTGCAGACGCGGGTTTGGGGCGGAAAACGGTCAATTATAAACTCCGCGATTGGCTTTTCAGCCGCCAACATTTTTGGGGCGAGCCGTTTCCATTGTTGCGAGAGCTCGATGAAAATGGAAACCCGAATGGGCGCGTCCTACCTTTGGACCCCTCGGAACTTCCCC
>CAMZHY010000130.1 GCA_947307005.1 uncultured Planctomycetaceae bacterium | reverse complement strand
ATAATAATCGGAAATCCACCGTTCAGCCGGAATCGTCAAGTCGAGTTCGCGGCGTATGACGGCGACGCATTCTTCAATGTTCTTAAACCATTTAAACCATAAGATAGAGTCGCGCTCGTCGTTAGGAAGTTCGGATGAATAATCGCGAAACCTTGGGTTAATAGTGGGATGCGTAAAAGCTAGAAATCGCAGCGGCGATTCCTTTAGACGTTGCGACGTCCTGATGAAGTCGTCGGTTGGAGTTTCTTTGTCGTCGTCGACGGGAAACGGGAAGGCTGTCTCCTTATTCAATTCATATTTACGGAGGAACAAGAGACTCCTTTGGATCCAATCTTTATCGACGGACGAATCAGGGGTCGGAGCGCCGAGAATAAGAATAACGCGACAACGGGCAGAATACCATAGAACAGGGTAGCAGAAGGGATAATAAGAGCGTTTCCCCCATAGATAGGAACGCGTCTCGACCGAATCTAAATCTGTAACAAGAGGTTTTAAACTCCGTCGAATCTCAACGGGGTCTGGAATTCTCTCGAGCTGTTCTTGCCAGCCTCGATACGCTTTCTCATATCCGGAGCCGGGAGAATGCGTGAGGCGAAAAAGTCGTATTGCCGCAAGAACTAACGCCTTCGTCTTTGACGGGAAGTCGTCGATCTGGCGAATGCAATCGTCGATTTCTTCTCTTGTCGAAGACAAAACCCTTTCTTTATAGCGATAGAACTTTAGATACCGCTCAAAGGTTAGCGCCGCGCGAAAACGAACGGGCGCGTCGCTAAGAATCCCGCAAGGGAAATAGTCCATTTTCGACGCTTCACGGATCAAATACTCCGCCAACGAAAGTCCGTCGTTCGGCGCCTGCCTTCTCGGTCTGGTTTTCTGAGAAAGAGTCAACGCGTTCCAGTATCCCAACCCGGCGCTCGTACCTCCGCATACAAACGTAGTTTTGAGAAACTGGCGTCGTGAAAGATATTTAAAGGTAAACGGGTATTCTTTCATTGCGCTGAACATTGTCGTCTTTTCTCCTTTTCTCTTTTGCTTGCCGAAGGACAACGCGTTACATAAAAACCAAGAGCTTTTTCAAGACATATTACCACGATTCAGATTTAACCAAAGGAGATGTTGAGGAGATCGTTCCCGACCTCATAAGCGCCCCGAAAAGTATTTGTCCAAAATATTTTCGCGCAGCTTGAAGAGGACGTTGCAAATCTTTACAATAAACGACGTGAGCGCGACGTCGCGTTCGTTCATGTTCGACTCCTTTCTGTTGTTATTGGGTTTGATTGGAGTCGAAATTTAGTAATTTCAACGGGTTGAGGCAATATCCCTTTTTTCTCCGACGATCAAATCTTTACCTTTTCGCCGTCGCGAAAATGAAGTTCTTGGGGGAAAAGGGGAGGAAGGCTTAAAAGTCAGGAAAGCGCTGTTATGAATCGAAGAGATTTTATCCGGACAATTTCGTTGACGCTTGGCGCCGTCGGTTTGGAAACGACGAGTTTTAACGTTGAAAATCTGGGATTCGCCGAAGACAAACCGGGTCGAAAAATTCTTTATTTTGATCTTTCTACCGAATGGGAGCATCCGCCTACCGTCGACGAAGAGGACGGGACAAGCAAAGCGGCCAAAATCGTCAAAAGACTCGGCGAAGCGATCGGTTACGACGTCGACTGCACAAAAGACGGCTCGGTTTTCGACGGCGATTTGAGTCAATACGCGGCGTTCGTTTTCTTCACCTGCGGCGACCTGGACGTCAAAGTCGACAATAGAACGCCCGTTTCCAAAGAAGGAATGAAAAATCTCTTCAAAGCGATTCGATCCGGAACCGGTTTCCTCGGAATTCACTGCGCGACCGACACTTGGCAATGCAAGGGCGAACTCTTTGAAAATCAGCCGGAAGAGGAACGTACTGAGTATATCAAAATGGTCGGCGGCGATTTCATCACCCACGGCGACATGCAGGAAGCGACGCAACGTTTTACCGAACCGATTCAAGTACCTACGTTGAAAGCTTTTGGAAAATCGGAAGTAAAGATTTTCGACGAATGGTACTGCATGAAGAATTTCAATCCCGACATGCACGTGATCGCCGTACAGGAAACAAAGGGCATGCGAACCGACGGACGCAACGCATGTTACGATCGCCCCGCGTTCCCGTCAAGCTGGGTTCGAATGGAAGGAAAAGGACGCGTCGCTTATATCGCGCCCGGTCATGGAAACGAGCAGTGGGATACAGAATTTCTCCAGAATTTCGTTCAGGACATGATGAAATTCGTCGTCGGTCAAATCGATCTGGACATGACGCCCAATTTAGAAAAAGAATGTCCCGAAGCCTATACGCTGAAAAACAAGCGCTAACGCCGTTCTCTCGCTTTTTATCCGTTTATCGGAACTCATTTACAGGAGATTGCCATGACAAAACAAACCAGACGCCAGTTCCTGCGCAGCGCCGGTCTGGCTTCCGCCGCGACATGCGTCGCCCCAATTTTTACGCCCTATTTATATTCGAGCGAACAACCCGTCAAGAAAAAGAGCGCGGTAGAAAAACTTCAAGTTGGAGCTGTCGGCGTGAGCAAGTATCGCGCCGGAGTCTGGGACAGCGACGAGGATTTCGACGGACGGGGAACCTTCGTCGGTCGGAAAGCGGGCGAATTTGGAGCCGTCGTCGCCTGCGCCGACGTTTATCTTCCCTTCTCTGAAAGATTTGCCGCTTACTTCCCCAATCAGTGCAAGGCTTATCAAGATTATGAGAGGATTATCGAAGATCCGACGATCGACGTCGTTACGATTGGAACGCCCGATCATTGGCACGCTAAAATCGCCGTTGAAGCGATGCGCGCTGGAAAATCGGTTTACGTCGAGAAACCTCTTACCTTGACGATGGAAGAAACCAAACTGATTGCGAAAGTCGCCAAAGAAACGGGCGCGATTGTTCAGGTCGGTTCTCAGCAGCGCGACGAAAACGAAACGTTCCGTCTCGCCGCCGCCATTATCAAGAGCGGAAGACTCGGAAAGAAGATCAACGTCGTCTGCTCTCTGCCTATTAACGAAACGATTGGAAAGGTCGGCGTTCTCGATAAAAGAGAACCGTTCAAGCCGCAACCGATTCCCGAAGGACTCAATTGGGACAAATGGTTGGGACCGACGCCTTACGCAGACTATTTCCTAGAACGTTGTTTCTACAATTTCCGATACTGGCTGGCGTATTCCGCGGGTCCGATCACCGACTGGGGCGCGCATAACATCGACTTTGCCGTCTGGGCGCTGGAACGGTATAACGACGCTCCCGTCGAGGTTTCCGGAACCGCAAAATTCCCGAATATTCCCGGTTGGTACGACGTCGCCGAAGAGTTTGACTTCCTCTTCAAATACAAGGACGGCGCCACGTTGCAACTTAAGTCGGGCGAGAACGCCGTTCTTTTCACGGGCGAACTTGGAAGAATCCGCGTCAACCGAGGACGCATCACCGGCAAACCCGTCGAAACGCTTACCGAAAAGGATATTGAAGAGCTCAACGAGATCCAACACGATATTCTCAAGGGCAGAACTCCCGGCGATCATATGCGCAATTTCTTCGAAGCTATCGAAGACGGCGTTCAGCCGATTTCCGACATAGCGTCGACGACGTCCGGAATCAATATGTGCCACATGGCCAATATTTGCGGTCTAACGGGCAAAACGCTCCATTGGAATCAGGACTCCTATTCTTTCCAGGAGGAGGAAGCCAACGCAATGATCTCGCGTCCTTCCCGTCCCGGATATGAAGTCGTCTGAAAGCCATTGAGCTAACCCGGCTTATCGCAACCGTTTTCGTTAGGGCGCGTTGAGCGTTATTTCTCGATAACGTTCCCCTCTTTCGTATCGCACGCGAGCCGACTCCCCGGCGAGACGCTCCAATTGCTTCGATTGTTAGAGAAGAAAGAATTCGTCACGACGACTCCGCCGCCGCCATCCGCTTGAAAACCGGTGACGTTTCCGTCGAAACGACTCTTACCGACGTCGACCTTTGCCGAATTGAACGACGAAATACCATGCCGATTCCCGGACAAGAATTGGCAATATTCAACTTTCGCTTTCGCGGAAAGGTCGACGCGTAACGCGTCTTGTTCGAAAGACCGGAACTCGCATTTCCAAAACTCCGCTTCCGCAAATTCTCCCTCGACGACGACGCCGACGGACTCTTTGACTTTAGCGCCCGAAAAGACGCAATCGCGAAAAGTCGCCTTTGCGTCGTTCCCCACGACGACGGCAGGTTTCGGCGCGGCGCCAACAGCCGGTTTAGAACTAACAAAAGACACGCCTTTAGTAGAAACGTTTCCCCCCGATTCAATCTTTAACGATTCGTCTCCGCCAATCTGAAGCGAGACGTCCCTTGGGGCGCCGGTTTCGCCAATAATCGCAACGGCATGGTCGATTACGACTTCGGCGCTTTCGCTGCGGGTTCTTCGTCCCTCTTTTAGGGAAATCGTCGCGCCTTTACGAATTTGGATAACGTCGCCGTCTTTTGTTTTGTTCAACGCCTCTTCTAAAGTTTTGCAGTCGTCTGGAATAATAACGGAAGGCGTTTTCTTTTCCCAATTTTCGCGGACGTCTTCCGCCGTTTTTAACACGTCGCGCCACGACTGCGCGGCTGTTTTCGTCGAGACGGAAACCTCTTCGTCTGAACCAGTCTTGTCGTTGAACGATTCCTTGTTGCGAGACAAGGAAACTTTCGTCTTCATCATTTTAACGCGTTTTCCGTTATACGTTTCCGCAGCGGTATATTTCGCGATGATCTCGCCCGTCTTACCGTCGTAAAGCCAAAACTCCGGGTTGGCGGCGCAAATAAGGTTAAACGGTAAATCCTTGTAAGTTACTATTTGATGTAGAGCAGGTTTAAAAAAACCAATATATCGATTTCCGCCCGCCCCTATACTGAAGGCGCAGATGACGCGAATAGAATCCTTAAACCTGTCGTATTCTTGTGGAGAAACGTCAATAATAGTCCAATGATCGATTTGGACTTGTGACTTCTTTCGGAGCTGCGAAAACTCAAGCGCTAGAGCATACGTCTGTTCTTCCCGAGAAAACAAACTGAAATACACAGCTTCGTGAGGGTAGGAGCCAGCAGCCAACTTATAGAGCGGATTAGGATTGGCGAATCCAACGCCAACGCAACTCGGGTTCCTAAAGGAGCGGCGCACCGTCAAAACTCTGTTCGAAGGGTTGTATTCGCATGACACGCTTTCCATGCTCGTATCGGAATTTTCAGAATCATTCGGAAAAACGTAGGCGAGCCGAGAACCAAATTTGACCGTTCCAAAAAGTGATTCGTTTTGCAGGAGTCCCGCCCTGTATTCCACTGCTTCCAAATATTGGGGAGAATCTCGATCATATCTAATGCCGGAAGTCGAGAAAGGAGTCGTCGACAGGCTTTTGACGATAGCGACCGGATCATGTCCCCAATAGTTTGTCGGCACAAAATCAATATTGTCGTCAAAGGGTTCCGTCGAATATTTAGACTGTCTTGGAAACAGTTCCTCTAGATCTGGGGCTTTATCATCCTGCGCTGGACATAGAGCTGCAAACACGAGGGTGAAAAAGCAAACGCCCGCGACGCCGATCGTGGCGATAAAACGATAAAGACAACTTCGTATGATCGTTTCAATGCTGAAAGAATTCATGACTTCTTTCTCATTTCCCTTACTCAAAGCAATGACGACAATAACCGTCCGATATTCTCGTCGGAGCTTCAACGGCCTAAACAACAACGTCATTATTTTCGTTCTAAAGTTGATTTACGTCAATTCCCTTGTCGAAGAGAGTTGAATTACTATTTGAGAATGAAATCTCGTCGAATCCCGGCTTGCCGATTCCTCAAAACCGCGACCAAAATAAACACGCCCGACGTCGCTAACGGTTCGGTTCGACGCCGGGCGCGTTTCATAGTCAAACCGCGTAATCGCCCTTACTCTTTCCCGTCGGTCAAAACGACGTTGGATATTTCGTAGCTTCCGCCTTCCCAGCCGTAGAGACGGAATCGCGGCTCGTCGTTGAGGCTGGCGAGGATTTGGTCGTTCGTAACCGTCGTCGAAACCGCTTCGACGCCGTCGACGTAGCCGGTCAGCTTCGCGCCTTCGCGGACGAGCTTGAGACGGTATTTTTTACCGGGTTCCCACTTGGGGGTCGGCGACTCGGCGAGAATGATGCGAAAGCCGTTGTTCTCGTAGGCGACGAAGCGCGCGCCGTCCTTGTTGAACTCGAACTGAACGGAACGCAGCGACTCCGGCGCGTCCGACGCGCCTAAGAAGATAAACGCGTAGGCAAGTTCGCCGAAGCTTCGGAAATCTAGCTCAAGCGAACAGTTTTCGCCAACCGCGCGCTCAATCGTCGGGAACGTTTCATGATAAAGCTGAGGGCGAACCGCGCCGTAGCGGAAGACGACGTCGGAAGAGCGTTTGCTCGAGATAAACTTCTCAAACTCCTCGATCGGCGCGCTTCGCGCGTAGAGGTAATTCTTATTCTCGGTCGCGGAATACTCGCACGAGGTCGCCCACAGGCGCCCGCCCGCGACGGAAATCGCCCACGCGTCGGCGGTCGTTCCCCCGTCGCGCTTCGGATTCGCGCCGTCGTTGCAGCCCAGCGACCCGGGCACGACGCGCCACGCTTCCGGGTTCGCGCCGTCGTTCAGATCGATCTCGTAAACGCGCTGGAGTCCGTTCGGGTCGTTGAGCCACGGAATCTGCCACGTCGAATAATACCCTTTGTCGCCGAGCGTAAACCCGCCGCCTCCCTCTTCTTGGTTTCTCACGAACATCGGAGCGTGGCAGATCGTGTCGTAGGAAATTTCGGTCGTCAAATCTTTGACGATCAGCCCGCGAACGTCCATGTCGATCGATCCGTGGTTCCAGACGACGAGATAATCTTGCGTCTTCGCCCGAGGATAGATGCGAACGCAGTTCGCGCGGCCTCCCGTAACCTTGTCGTCCGGATATTGGGGATAATCCCGCCATAGCGCGAACGGTTCGGCCCAAGGTCCGGCGAAACTGTCGGTCGTCGAACGTTGAATATAGGTCGCGCCCACGCGCCAGTCGGCGAAACCGTTCGTTCCATCGACCGAGGAGAACAAGATGCACGGCGTTCCGTCGAGATCGCGGAACACGAAGGGATCTCCGGAATACGTCTGACCTTCCAGCACGTCGACGACGAGTCCGATCGGCTCCCACGCGTCGGCGCCCGGCGCTTTCTTATAGCCGTAAATGCGCGAATACGAGCCGCCGCGTCCGCCTCCGTACTGCTCGTCGACCGAATAGAACGCGCTGAAAATATAAAGCGTTCCGTCCGCGTCCGCAATCACGGACGAGTTGTTCTGCGGCGCGCAAAGAGGATCGAATTTCTCGCCAGACCCGATCGTCACGACCTCCGGCTCGGACCACTGAATCGAACAAACGGGTCCGTTCGTCCGCGCTTCGCGGAAGGGCGCGCGGTCGTCCGCAAGGTTATGTTTTCCTTGGAATTGCAGCCCGGCGACAAGCCCGCTCGCGAGGTTCGGCTCGCAGGATTCGACGACGATCGAGACGGCGTCGCCCTTTTTCAGCGCGATCGGCGCGACGGAACGTCGAAATTCGCGCCCGACGTCGAGGGGCGGGAACGTCTGAGGATTGGACCACGCGGGGCGCGTATGGTACAGGAGCGGGCGTTTAAACGCGGGAATCACGACCGTCCTGCCGAGCCGTTCGCCGCGAATAAAGAGCGCCGCGACGATCGGCTCGTCCATCGGCGGGACGCAGTTCGCAAGCCGGAGATAGAAGCCGCTGAGCGTCGCGTCGGCGTCCGCCGTCCATTCGAGAACGGTCGCGCCCGGCGCGACGTCCTTCGCGGGAATCGTCTGCTCGACGTCGGCGGCGCGGCAGACGGTCGCGAGTAAAAGAACCGCGATCGCCGATAAAAAAACGTTTCTCATTTCTTCCCTCTTTCTGATTCCGTCCTTTCGGACGTGTTGACGTTCCTTCGAGACCGTGAAAAATATGACGTAGTTCGACGCGCGTCGAACGCAAGAGATATTCTACAAAAATGGACGCGCGGCTTCAAAGGTTTGCCGCGCGATTTTAAGAAATAGCGTCAAAAACAGACGGCGCGTCCCCATCCCGCGAGGTTTCGTCATGTTCCCAGATTCCGAGACAATGCGCGCGGCGGCGATTCTCGTCGCGGCGCTGGCGTTTGAGGGCTTGGCGTTTTTCCTCGTCGTTCGCACCGTCCGCGCGACGCCAAAGGGAACGCCCGGCCGCGTGCGGAAACTCGTCGCGCAATCGCTTTTCGCAACTTCGCTGACGCTCCTCTGTCTCACGGTCGCCCTCCCGACGACTCGCATCGAAAGGCGTCCCGCGCGCGTCAAAGTAATCGTCGACGATTCTTTGAGCATGACGCGCAAACTGAAGGACGGCGCCGAAGTTCGCGACCATGCCGACGCGCTCGTCGCCGCGCTCAAAACGCGCTGCGAACGCCGGGGGCGCCCCGTCGAAACGCGGTTTCTCTCGGGCGCGTCGTCCTTTTCCGCCGCGCTCGCGTCGCCCCTCGACGATCTCGAAGAAGGGCGCGAGTCGCCCCGTCCCGGC
>CAMZHY010000129.1 GCA_947307005.1 uncultured Planctomycetaceae bacterium | reverse complement strand
CGAGGACGTCGCGTTCTGCGACCTCCTTTTCCCAAGCGCCATAACGCTGGATTTTCCTGCTAGAACGCGCTCTTCTGTTCTCTCTGAAATTGCGAAGCTTGCAGAAGACGCAGGGCTAGTTTGGGAGGCCAACAAGATGACCCGAGCGCTTACCGAACGTGAAGAGATGGAATCGACCGCTCTTGAATCAGGAATCGCAATCCTCCATCCTCGGAGACCGACTCCCAGCCTCATTTCTCAGGATTTTCTCGCCGTTGCAATTGCTCGAAGCGGCGTTCCGTTCGGAGGTCCTCGCGGATCGCTTTCCGATCTTTTTTTCCTCCTCTGCTGTCGCTCAGACGTTTGCTACTTGCGCTCTCTTAGTCGACTTTCACGAATACTAAACGCTCCCGGCGTCCTTGAACGCCTCAGGGAGGCGGAAAACGCGGACGACGTCTACAGTCTCCTCGTTGACGCGGCGAATTCTCTTGACTGATCCCCAAATGACGACGAAGAAGCGCGAGTTAGAAAGGGATAACTTCCATTTTCTTTGCGTCTTCAAGATTGATCACAAAGAGTCGACCGTCAATCTCAACGTGAAACATTTCGTCAGTTCCTTCCTTATCAGTCTTGAGAAGACGAAGCGTCTTATTGGGACGCCAATATGTCGAAGGATACTCGGGACGGTCCTGTAATTCCTCCGCCAACTGAACGAAAATCAAAGTCTCGCGATTACCGCTAAGCGAACTGAGGGGTTGCGATTCACGGTGCACGCTTGAAAGATCGACGGTACGTCCAGAATGAACGATCTCGTCGAGGCAACCGTGAATACACATCGCGCAATACTGGTCGTTATTCTTTTCTCGACAATGATAATCGGAACGACGAAAAAGCGACGCTCCAACGCGAGGACAACTGTCGACAAACTCAACGAATTCAACAAGACGCGTCGTTATCTCGTCATTCATGGCGTGTTCAAGTCGACAAGCGGCGTCCTTCGACTCGGTCCCGTCAACGCCGAGGATGCGCTCGAGAAAAATCTCCATCGCTTTATGACGTCGAATGACTTTCTTGGCCTCCACTTCCCCTTTTTCAGTCAGTGTAACCGGACCATATGGAGAATAGTTAACCAACCCCTTTTCTGCAAGAGAACGAAGGGCGCTCGTAACAGAAGGACGCTTGACATGAAGTTTATCTGCGACGCTACTGCCGCGAGCGCCTCCAACCTCTTCTGTAAGTTCGTAGATCGTTTCCAGATAATCTTCTAAACTTTGCGTCAAATCATGAGATTCGTCCATTGTTGCTCGCTTTCAATTGTCACGCTCTCCCCGCGATAAATTGGACGTCCTTACAGACGTCGTTCCGCCAAGAAGAGGATCAGCCGCTTCACAACGTTCAAAAACGTCGTTAACTGGTTATTCGCTAAAACCTTCTACTGATAAAAATGAAGAAGTCGGTTTGAAACGCAAAACAGTCGTCTCCTACGGTTGTGATATTATCCAACAATTACGTCAAAAAACAACAATTATAAAGTTGACCTAGAGTGCGTCTAAGGATTCAGAGAACTAAGACGGTGAACGTGGTTCCTCAAGACGCCAAGCTTTTCGATTTCAACTTCAAAAACGTCGCCTTCGGAAAGGTAAACGGGCGGCTTGCGAACATCGCCAATTCCGTCGGGCGTCCCCGTAAAAATGACGTCGCCAGGTTCAAGCGTCATGACCTGAGAAATATAGGAGATAACGCGCTGAACCTTATAAATAAACTGCGACGTATTTGCCGCTTGCATCGTTTTGCCATTGAGTCTAGATTCAATCCTCAGACAATTAGGATCCTCAATCTCGTCTGCAGTAACAAGTTCAGGACCAATCGGTGCAAAGGAATCAAAGGACTTGCCAAGAAACCATTGACCAGAGGGCTTCTCTTTTTGCCAGTCGCGGGCAGAAACGTCATTTCCACAACAGTAGCCTGCGACATAATCTAAGGCGTCCGATTCGGAAATCTGCTTTCCCTGTCGACCAATAACGACAACCAACTCCCCCTCATAATCAACGCGGTTCGAAACGGGAGGCAAAATTATATCCGCTCCACAAAAAGTCAAGGCGCTCGGGGCCTTGCTAAAAATTACGGGCTCAGACGGATACTCATGGCCAAATTCCTTAATGTGTCCAGCGTAATTAAGACCAACACAGAGAATTTTTGAGGGGGTCAGTAGCGGACGATACTCGACTTTGTCGTTCTGCGTCACAACAAAGTCATTACAGTCACCGCGTTCAAACGCGTCAAGCTTTTGGCGAATCAATTCAAGATCAACCCCGTCTTCGCCTCGAAGAACAGAGTCAAGGGACGTCGCTCTAGGGAGACCCACAAGATCGGCAACCTTAACCCACCCCAAGCGACTTTCACTCCAGACGACTAACGCCGAAAAAAGACGGCTATCGTCAGCAATTTCTGTCAGACGCATACCAACCTCCCGAACCGCGATTCAAAGAATCACGGCGTTCCTCAAACGATATAACGGCCGTCTAAGTACAATTCTACCAAACAAGGTCCGTCGACACAAACGTCGACGAACCTTGCTAGAAGTAACGAAACATCCTAACAGACGTTCTGCGCTAACAACGCGTCCCGGCGCTCACAGGCGTCATTCTTCATCGAGGAGTTCGACGGCAACGAACTTTTTACCCTCGAGCATTTCAAGACTCGCGCCGCCGCCCGTGCTCACATGCGAGACTTTGTCAGCGTAACCAAGCTTTTGAATCGCCGCCGCGCTGTCTCCGCCTCCAATAATGGAAATAGCGTCGGTTCCCGCAATAGCGTCGGCGACCGCTCTAGTGCCCGCGTCGAATGGAGGCATTTCCGAAACGCCCATAGGACCGTTCCAAACGACGGTCTTGGCGTCCTTAACAATCTCGGCGTACTTCTTAGCCGTCTCAGGTCCAATGTCAAGCCCTTCGTAACCGTCCGGGATTTCGCCGGAAGCAACAACAATCTTATTGCAGTCGGAAGAAAAAGCGTCGCCACAGTGAACGTCGACGGGGAGGACGAGCTTATCGCCGCCAAGCTCAATAAGCTCCTTGGCAAGATCGGTCTTATCGGGTTCAACGAGGCTTCCACCAACCTTACCGCCGGTAGCAAGCGAGAAGGTGTACGCCATCGCGCCGCCAATGAGCACCTTATCGCAAATTCCGAGCAGATTTTTAATAACCATAATCTTGTCGGAAACCTTGGCGCCGCCAAGAATCGCGACAAAAGGTCGCTTCGGCGCGCTAATTGCGTCGGTCAGATACTTAATTTCTTTCTCGACGAGAAAACCGCACACGCGAGGTTTACCCTTCATCTGTTCGGGAACGGCAACCATCGAAGCGTCGGTTCGGTGACAGGTGCCAAAGGCGTCGTTAACATAAACGTCGGCGAAGGAAGCAAGTTTTGCTGCAAAATCCTCGAGTCCCTTCTTCTCGCCAGGTTGAAAACGGAGGTTCTCGAGAACGACAACAGAACCGTCGGTAAGCGCGGCAACTTTCGCTTCAGCGTCTTCGCCGACAGTATCAGTCGCAAAATCAACCTTGACGCCGGGAAGAAGTTCGGCAAGCCGTTCGGCGGTCGGTTTGAGCGTGTATTTCGGATCCGGAGCGTCTTTGGGGCGACCAAGATGGCTCATGAGAATTAATTTACCGCCGCGATCAAGCACGGATTTAATTGTCGGCAACGCCATACGAATACGACGGTCGTCGGTAATTTTGCCGTTTTCATCAAGCGGAACGTTGAAATCGACGCGCACCAGAACCTTCTTACCGGCCACGTCAACGCTAGCGATAGTTTTCTTCGCCATAGAGGGACGCCTTTCCTTGTATGTAATGAATGATGGAAACGGTCGCGATCGAATTGAGAGTTTCGATCTGCGAGCGCCTTGGAATTGCCAAATTTTCTCATCCTTTTTGACGGTCTTCGTCTGTTAAAACTGACCGTCCAGAGATATAATGCATTCTACAGATGGAGGTCGGTTTGGGAAGGGGGCGCGCTTCGACCCTAACGTTTCAGCCGACAATTCTCAGAAATCGGCGATCTTTGAACAGGTCGCGCTAAAACTTTTCGAAATCTAAAACTGCGACTTTCGTCTTGATATAGACGGAAGTCTTCAAAGTTAACGTATAAATAAATATAATGGTTTCGCTAAAAAAACTTTGCGGTCTAGAGTTTTCATTGCCAATCTGGACGTCGTTCGTTTGTTCCTTGCGCATTTTTCTGATTGCGCTTTTTCTCACGTCTTTGGCTTTTGGCGCCACTAACGCTTCAGGTCAGTCGGAAGACGGTAATCTTGATCTAAGCGTTCTTGAGGACGAGGTTCAAAACGAAACTCGAGAAGCCCCCGCTACAGCGGGTACAATTGAGGCAAACAAGGGATCGTCAAGCGCAACCAGCGGCGTCCATTTCTTCGAACTTGCTAAGGCAAGCGGGTGGATTGGCGTTGTTCTGCTGGCGCTTTCAATTGTCGCTGTTACGATCATTATCCGTCTGTGCTTCACGCTGAGGATTTCGAACTTTATCCCCAATCAACTTAAACAAAATATTTCGCAATCGCTGATTCGAGGCGATATGCAGTCGGCGCTTGACGCGGCGGCGACGTTTCCCTCTTATGCGGGAAGGATCCTTGCCGTCGGTTTGCGTGAATCTCATCGCGGTTGGAACGCCGTGGAAAAAGCGATTGAAGATTCCGCCTCCTCGACGTCCGCAAAACTATACCGTGCAACCGAACCTCTGTCGCTCATAGGGAATGTCGCGCCGATGCTGGGGCTTCTTGGCACAGTTATGGGTATGGTCTCCACTTTTGGCGAGTTGGCAGTTGCAGACGGTTCGGGACGTAATCTTGCGAATGGAATCTATTTCGCCCTCGTAACGACTGTGGAAGGTCTCCTCGTCGCTATCCCAGTTCTTGTTTCTCATTCTCTCATTAACGCGCGTTTAGCTTCCTTGATCTCAGAAGCAAACGATGAAATATTCAGGTTGCTGGAACCTCTTAGACAATCGACGTCAACAATCGTCCCCGACGCTAGCGCAACACGGGAACAAGTCCGTTCTGTTCACGGACTGCATGAGATTTCTCGTCCTTCGGACGAGATTACTCCGAAACGCAACGATCAATTAGCGCGTCCTACTGGACGTCTTTCCCTTTCACTCAAAAATAAACGTCCAGACGGAGAATAGTCCTTTTTAAACGGCGGTTCATTACTCGACGAAATATTCCATGTCCAACCCTTCCAACATTCCTCGCCTTGGTCTCGGTTTTTCTACAGATCAAAGGGCGTCGCTGCAACGTGCTAATAAACTCAAGCAAGAGTTGTACGCGCAACAAAAAAAGATTCAATTTTCCAATCTGCTTGAGCGTTCTGGTCAGGACGTCGAATCCTACGTCGAGTCTCAAAACAACGTTTTCATTTCATCTAGTCGTTCTAACGCCTTTTCTGAGGATTCGAACGACAATCCATCGACAGAATCTCAGCGCCCCATTCCTCCTTCTGATAACGACGCTTCCAATCGACTTGAATTCGACGACGTCGACGCAAATAACGATCGCGACGGCGTCGATTTTTTTAGAAACGCCTCCTTATCTTCCAGTTCAACTCCGGAAGGCGGACGTTTTTTTTCAGAAGACGACGCCGTTTATGATCCTGCCGCGCCTGTTACGGAAACACTGCGTGATCATCTTTACGAACAGTTGCAATTAGACGGAAGATTCGCCAATCTCAACCCGCTCGTAAAAAAGCGGTGTTTTAAGATTATCGACGCGCTCGACGCCAATGGTTATCTCAAAATCGAAGGTGATTCTGCAACGCGTCCTACTCTTCCAGCTAACTCGATCGCCTATCCGGAAGAAGACCCCCAAACGCTTGCAACCATTGAGGAATTTGACGATTCCTTTGACCTTGAATCAAACCATGAACAACGGTTTCGCGCATTCAAGGCTCTGGAATTATGTCTATCAAGTCAGACGTCGCGCGATGTTCGGGCTCGGGCGCGAGCAGATTTTGACTCGATCGTCGGACGAAAAACCTCTCGAGATGAACGTGAAAAAGCAAAGAAACTCCTCGACGCAATTATAGCTCCCGCGCCAACAGTCAAGCCGCTTTCAGAACTTTTCCCATCGGATGAGCAGAAGGAGGCTGACGAAGCGTTAAAAATTGTTCAATCTCTTGATCCTCCTGGAGTTGGAGCTCGCGATCTTCGTGAAAGCATGCTTCTCCGTCTTCGTCCTGACGCCGAATACCGCGAGCAGTTGAATCGCCTTATCACGGATCACTTTGACGATTTTGTGAGGAAACGATTGGGAGTCCTCTCAAAGAGAAGCGGGATTTCCCAAGAAGAACTCATGAATATTTACTCGGCGCCCTTCCCATTCTTTCCTTCTCCCGGCGAACTTTTCACAAACTCAGTAGCGCCCGTGCGCGCAGTCTCCCCTGAAATAATAGTGGAAATGGATAGACAGGGACGTTGGGTCGCAAGACTCGACGAATCGTTAGCTAATATTGAACTCGACCCCTATTATCAGAAAATGCTCTTGTCAAAACGTGTTGACAAGAAAACAAGGGAATACCTCCGTCGCCAGTATGTCGAAGCTCAAGCGCTTATAGACGCTCTCAGGAATCGTAATTCAACGTTACTGCGAGTTGCAAAGGCCGTCGTCGATTTTCAAGAGGAGTATTTCGCCCATCCAGAAGCGACGCCTAAACCGCTCACTCAGCAACAAATCGCCGACAAGCTTGGACTCGACACTTCGACCGTTTCACGCGCCTGCAACGACAAGTGGCTTTCAACTCCGCACGGGTACGAGCCGTTTAAAACTTTTTTCCCCAAGGCGGTTTCCGGCGATGTGACAAGTTCTAACGTTGCCGATAAAATTCGCGCTCTTATTTCCGAAGAATCCGCGGAAGCTCCGCTAAGCGATGAAGAAATTGCGGCGAGGCTTGAGGAAAAATTCGACGTCAAGGTTAGCAGAAAGACGGTTCAGGAACACAGAGATCAACTTCAAATTCCCAATAGTCGCGTTAGAAAAAGACTAAAATCCCAAAAGAACAAGTGATCTGAATTCATAAGTTCGAATTCTAAGTTCGAACGTTTTTCTTAACACTCTCATTCTCTCGTCGCTATTAAGGCGCTAAAGTTGACGTTTCATCCACTCGTCGCCGCTCTCAACAGAACGTTCATGATAATTATCAAATTTAAAATGACATTTTTCAAAAAAATGTCATTTTAAATTCTTTCCTCACTTGCGCGCCTTCAGAGATAAGATTAACATAGGCGGAAGCGTTCGTTTTTATTAAAACAACCCGCCGCATTTTAGAAAATAACGCAAAAGGGCAGCCGACTAGCGGCTCGCTCTCCGTCACAAGAGTCTGAACGGTAAACGATATAGATTCTTCCTTAGACAGAAACGTGTTTTGACAAATCATTAAAGGGAAATCCCGCAATGCAAACCACTTCAGAAGCCCCTGTCGCCAACGCTAAGGTTCTTCTTCCGCCGCTCTGGACAAAAGGATTTGTCGCTCTCTTAATCACACAATTTCTCGTTGCGTTAAACGACAATATCTTCCGATGGCTCATTATTCCCATCGGTAAATATGCTGTCGGCTGGAGCGATAAGCAGGACTTAATTCGGACGGTCGGTTCGCTTGCCTTTCTCGTTCCTTTTTTGTTGCTGGCAACATATGCCGGCTATGCTTGTGATCGATTTAATCGCCGAGGAGTCTTGATTTGGTGTAAAGTCGCAGAACTGGTCGTCATGATACTAGGGACGATGGCAATTGTCTCGCAATCCGTACCGTTCATGCTCGTTACGCTTTTTCTGATGGCTTCACAAAGCGCTTTCTTCAGTCCAGCTAAATATGGAAGTCTTCCTAACCTTGTACCCGAAGAAAGAATATCCGAAGCGAACGGTTACGTCTCCATGACAACAATGATTGCCTGTCTTGGCGGACAAGTTCTCGGCGGAACTCTTTTCGTCCTCACAACTCTCAACGCCCACGCTCCTGTCGAAGGAACAGGCGGCATGCACAACTGGTTCCTTTGGTCGGCGGTGATTATCGGCGTTTCAGTTCTGGGACTCGTCTCCAGCTTCTTTATTCCATCGATTCCTGCCGCAGATCCAACCGCAAAGTTTCCAGTTAACCCGTTCGCCCAGACGCTTGGCGACCTAGGAGCGCTCGTCAAGCATAAGTTTCTCTTCTGGATTGCAATGGCGAGTTCGTTTTTCTGGGGATTAGGGGCTCTCGCTCAGATTAACATTGACAAATTTGCGACCGAATTCCTCAACGCGCGTCAAGACTGGGCGATGGCGCTGCTCGTCGCCCTTTCCGCAGGTCTTGCGATAGGCGCGCTCCTAGCGGGCAAACTTTCGCGTGGAAGAATCGAACTCGGTCTCGTCCCGATCGGCGCTTTCTTCATCCTCCTTTTCTGCTTCATTCTTTCCTTGACGCCCTACGAAACAATCCCGGCAGGAAAAGAAATCGCATCTCCGACCTCATTCGGTTTTCTTTTTGGAGGAACGGCGCTCTTTCTTATGGGGTTATCGGCAGGAATGTTTGATATTCCTTTGGTCGCTACTCTTCAGATGGACAGCCCCAACGAAAGTCGTGGACGTATCCTCGCA
>CAMZHY010000128.1 GCA_947307005.1 uncultured Planctomycetaceae bacterium | reverse complement strand
CGGGCGAGATATACGCGTATCGCGATAACGTTCCGATCACGACGGAACAGATTACGGCCCGCGCCGGCGCCCAATCCGCTCGTCAGAGTATCACGCAGAAGATTCGCGAAGCGGTGCGCGACGCCATTTATGAACGTTATACTGAGCGACTTGCCAACGGCGAAGAGCTTGTGTTTGGCGTCGTTCAAAAGATCGAGCGCAACGGAGCCGTTGTTCTCATCGACGGCAAGCAAGAAGCGTGGCTTCCGAACAGCAATCGCATGCGGAACGAGGTTTACTCGGATGGTCAGCCCCGGAGAGATAAGGACGGTCAACCACGAAGGGAGGGACAGTCTGTTCGACCGGCTTCCAAGCTCGAGTTCGTTATTGAGTCTGTCGAGAAAGTTGGTTTGAAGGTTCGTATTGTTCTGAGCCGCAAGAGCAAACTTCTTCTTCGTCGTCTTTTTGAGCGCGAATGTCCGGAGATCCGCGACGGTTCCGTCGAGATCATGGAGATTAGTCGCGACGCCGGGACTTCGAGCGGTCGCGATTATGGCGGCCGAGACATGAATTCTCGCGATCCGGGCTGTCGTTCGAAGATCGCCGTTCGTTCGAACGATCCTCGTCTCGATCCGCTTGGCGTCTGTCTTGGCGTTCGTAATTCGCGAATGATGAGCGTTTCCAACGCGCTTAACGGAGAGAGAATCGACGTCGTTGTTTGGAGCGACGACACGCGCGTTTTCATCCAGAATTCCCTCTCGCCGGCGAAGGTTGACGAAGTCATTCTGTGTCCTAGACTTGACCGCGCTTTTGTCATGGTTAAACCCGACCAGTTGCGGCTTGCGATCGGCAAACGCGGGCAGAACGTGAATCTTGCGAAGAAACTTCTTGGCGGTTGGGAACTTGAGATCCTTACCCACGACGGAGACTACGACGAGCTTCGCGATACGATGGATCGCGCAACCGCTGAATTTCAAGAGATTGAGGGCGTTACGCCTGAATTCGCGGAAGCGATTGTCGATCAAGGATTTACCTCCTACTATGATCTCTCCTGCATTGAGCCGGAGGATTTTATGGAGATAACAGGCGCTTCCCGTGAACAGACGGATTTGATTCTTGAGAGGGTCGAAATCCTTGCGGAAGAGCAAGAGCGACTTGAAGAGGAACGCCGTAAGGCGGAGAGTGCAGCCGGAAACCGTGAAAAGAACGCTCGAAAGGGCGATAAAAAAGGGAATTCAGGAGCGTCGGAGGTCGATTCGGACGCCGATACCAATTGAGTCCGTCCATTTTGCGGCGCTTTATTGAGAACGTCTCCCATTTTTTGACGATGTTTGAGATTAAAGCGTCGCGCTTCTAATCTGACGGGCCGATTGATATATGGAGAGACATCCGTCGTGATACGCGTTTACGTGTTAGCTAAAGAACTTAAAACGGATTCTCGCGTTATTTTCGACCTGTGTCGCAAGGTTGGCGTTAAAAAAGAAGATTGCCGGAAAGGCGTTGGGATCGATTCGAAGCGCGAGTCTGATTCTGAACCGAGGTTGACTGCTTTTTCGCGGCTTTCCGACGAAGACGCCGATCGGGTTCGCGAGCTTTTTAAGGAATTGCGAGCGGAACGGTAGGGCGTCTTGCCGTCCTTCGCTCCGTTCGTTTTTGGCGACTTTAGGCGAGCCTCTCTAGGCGCGTCGAGGTTGTTGTTTACAATCTTTAAAGGAGAAGACGACGCAAGATTGTTCCCGCAATTGCGGCCGACAGAGTTCCTGAAGTTCCGTCGGTTTGATCCGTCCTTTGCGCCGAAAAAGGTTGACAATCGAAGCGAGCGTGCGCTTATTTGCGTTTTATGCGCGTTGTAGCGTTCTTTTCGCATACGGTTTGAATTTCGATTGTCAGCGCTTGTGGAAGACGATATAAGTTGCGCGTCCTGCGTAAGGCGCGCGGCTAACCTGTTCATGCTGTTGAGAGAAATAACCATTGTCGATTCGAGTTTATATCCTTGCTAGAGAGCTTAAGTTAGATAATAACGTCGTTTTAGACGTTTGCAATAAGCTCGGCGTTAAGAGCAGCAATCAACAGAAGAGCAAGAAGGTCGACGCCAAGAGTAAGTCTGACTCTGAGTCGAAACTGGTTGCTCTTTCTACTCTTTCCGACCTTGACGCTGAACGCGTTCGAAAGCATATCGCCGAGTTGGACGCGATTCAGGAGGCGTCGACTTTTCGTTCTCTGATGAATCCCGTCTTGGACGTTCCGGTTGAACCTCCGAAACAGATTCCTTCCAAGGTCGGAAAAGTCAGAACGATTCAGCCCGCGCGCGGTCGCATCACCGAAGTCGATCCCAATAGACGAGTTGTTTCTCCAGTAAAGCCCGACGTTTCGGATTCTACGAAGCCGTCGGAAGCGCCAAAGACTTCCGACGTCAAATCTGAAAAGTCGGACTCTGAAAAGACGCGCGAGGGTTTAGAAACCGCGCCGGAGCCGTTTGTTGCTACAGATGTTCCTTCGAAGAAACCTATCGACGACAAGTCGGAAATCGAGTCGCCTGAAACGGCGAGCTTCCCCGGCGATCAACCTGAAACGGAAGCGGCTTCGACTTCAGATAAAACAGAAGTGGTTTCGACTTCAGGCAAAGAGGACGGAGCTGTTTCCAGCTCCGACTCCGTCTCGGAGAACAAACCTTCTGTTGTCGAGACCCCAAGCGCCGCTCCTGTTGTCGAGGAGACTTCCGTTACGCCGCCGCCAGTCGTTTCCACGCCGATTGCGAGCAAGCCCAACGTCGACAGTCGTCGAGGCCCTCTTCGTCAAGCTCTCGATAATCGCGCGAATCGCGATTCTCAGCGTCGTGAACGGGATAAAGACAAAGATAAAACGCGAGGTCGCGATTTGCGGCGCAACGCGCGCCAGTCGGAACCGTATCCTACGCGTCCCGCGCCGGTCTCTTCGTCGTTTCTCGCAGAGCTTGAGTCGAAAGCCCAAGCGCTTGACGAGATGAAGCGTCCTCCCGCAATAACGACGCATACAAACGACCGCGTTCGCGTTCTCGGTTCGCAACCGCAAAAGCCTAAGGCTGATTCGACCGGGCCTGCGGCGTCGGCTTCTAACCGCGCCAATTCCAAAACGAATTTCCCGCGTCTTGCCGTCCCGCTTCAACCTCAAAAGACAGTTCTTCCCGTTAAGAAACCGGAGAACGAGACCGTTGAGCAGAAGCCAAATAAGCCGTTGCCGCCCGAGGCGCTTCGGAGCGCCTCGTCTCTAGGCCAGGGGCCCCTTTCGCAACGGCGCCGCGTTGGTTCGACAGGCGTTTCCGAGAAAGGCGAGCGTCGTGTCGGCGCGGAAGGCTCGACCTCAGGAAGTCGAGGCGATCGATCGCCGCGTTCAACTTTTCCCGGTCGCAACGATTCTGGATATGGCGGTTCTCAGGGCGGTTCTTCCGAATACGGTCAGGGTAAACGCTCGCGAAAGGTCGGTCGAGATCGCGATGAATCCGAAGGACGCGAAGATTTTCGCGGAGGTTCGCGTCGCCGTCAGGGCAATGAGAATCGTCGTCTGCGCAACGGCGGCGAGGACGACGCCTACGAGAACCGATACGCGCCGCGCGTCGGCGGACGCTCGGGGCGTCGAGACGGCGGCAAATCGTCCGCCGGAGGCAGCACAATGCCACGTAAGAACGACGTCGTGATAGAAACACCGTGCTCTGTGAGGCAATTTGCCGAAACGACGGGACTTTCCGTCCCCATCGTTATTAAGAAGCTCATGGAACTCGGTTACATGACGAACTTGAATCAATCGCTCGATACTGAAGTTCTTGAACTTCTTATCGTCGCGTTTGAACTTATGGCGACCGTCAAGCAGGAAGCGACGCTCGAAGAAACTTACGTCGACGCCGCTTTCGACGCCGAGGATCCGCCCGAGTCGCTTGTTCCCCGCGGTCCCGTCGTGACGTTCCTAGGTCACGTGGACCATGGCAAGACTTCGCTTCTTGACAGGATTCTCAATCTTCATGTCGTTCAAGGCGAAAAGGGCGGCATCACGCAGCATATCCGCGCGTACCGCGTCGACGCGCGAGGCGGCAGCGTGACTTTTGTCGACACGCCCGGTCACCAGGCGTTTACCGAGATGCGCGCGCGCGGCGCCAACGTTACCGACGTCGCCGTGTTGGTCGTCGCGGCCGACGACGGCGTAATGCCGCAAACGGAAGAGGCGATCACGCATGCGCGAGCCGCGGGCGTGCCGATTATCGTCGCGCTCAACAAGATGGATCTTCCCGGCGTTAATCGCGATAAAGTTATTCAAGACCTCGCGTCTAACGATCTTATGCCGAGCGAGTGGGGCGGCGACGTCGAAATCGTCGAGACGAGCGCGCTCACCGGCATGGGAGTCGACAATCTCCTCGACACGCTTCTCATGGTCGCCGAGCTCCACGAACTCAAGGCGAATCCTAATCGTCCCGCGCTTGGCGTCGTTCTCGAGGCGTCGATGAAGTCGGGCGAAGGCGTCGTTTGCACCGCGCTCGTTCAAAAGGGCACGCTACGTCCAGGCGACGTCGTCCTTTGCGGTTCGTCCTACGGTCGCGTGCGTTCCATGACGGACACGCTCGACATACATAAACGGATGACTGAAGCGGGACCGGGCGTGCCCGTCTTGATAACGGGGTTAGACGTGGCTCCCGAGGCGGGCAGTCGCTTTGTTGTGCTTGACGATATCGCCGTGGCGCGTCAAATTGCAGAAGAACGCGCTCAACGCGCGCATGAAATCGAGCTTGCGGGCGCGCCCTCGCACGTCACGCTTGAGAGTCTCTTTGACCGCATTAATTCTGCGAAATCGCAACAGACGCTCAACGTCATCATCCGCGCCGACGTTCGCGGTTCGATCGAAGCGATTCGCAAAGAACTCGGCAAACTTGAGCATCCCGAGGTTAAACTCAAGATTCTCCAGGCGACGGTGGGCGGTATTTCCGAGGCCGACGTTCAGCTTGCAGACGCTTCCGACGCTATTATTTTGGGGTTCAACTCCGTTCCAGACGAAGGCGCTCGCGCGCTCGCCGAAGCGAAGAAAGTTCAGATCAGGCGTTACGACGTCATCTACAAGCTTTCCGAGGACATTCGAGCGGCTCTCGAGGGGATGCTCAAACCCGAGGAACAGGTCAAGGAACTCGGACGCGCTTTGGTTCAACGCACGTTTAATATCACGCGCGTCGGTACGATCGCAGGCTGTCGCGTGCTCTTTGGTTCGATTGAACGAGATTGCCACGTTCGCGTTATTCGCAACAGTCGCGTAATTGGCGAATATCTGCTTGAAACTCTCAAGCGGGAACGCGACGATGCAAAAGAGGTTCGCGAAGGGTATGAATGCGGCGTCAAACTCAAGAACTTCAACGACGTCAAAGAGGGCGACGTTTTAGAGGCCTACAAGATCGAAGAGGTCGCTAGAACGTTTTGACGCGGTCTTCTCGGGAACGAGGGTAAGGTTTTAGAAGATTGGTTGTTTTTTTGCAATGTTGTTAGGGTGAAATCTTAGCGCGGCGGGGAACCGCGCTAAGATTGTCTGTGGGGGAGATTAGATGGCTTCAAGACGAACGTTGAAGGCGGCCGAAGCGATACGCGAGGTTGTTGCGACGTCGATATTGACAGATGTTAAAGATCCGCGCGTTCGCGGCGCGACGATAACGCAGGTTGACGTTTCCGGCGATATGCGCCAGGCGAAGGTTTATTTTATGATCCTTGGCGGCGAAGCTAAAGAAAGGAACGCGTTGAGAGGACTGCAAAGCGCGGCTGGTTTTTTTCAACGCAAGGTCGCGCGCCGCATCGACGCGCGTTACACGCCGACGCTCCAGTTTGCCGTCGACGAGGGCGTTAAAAACCTGATGGAGATATCCCGAATTCTCGCGGAGGAAAAGTCCCGGCGTGAAGGATTGGAGACCTCGGAAGAAGCGGAAGAAGAATTCGAGGACGAGTTTGAAACGGACGACGACTTCGAATCCGCCGTCGACGAAGAGGAAGACTGAAATTGATGAATCTGTTGAGAAAGCGAGCGATGCGTTTTGATTTGAGATTCGTTTCGTTTCGAGTTTTTTCTCATCCTTTGGGGAAGAGGGTTATTTAGGTTATGGCTTCTAATTCGAAAGATCGTTCGCGCAAGGACGGCGCGGAGAAGTCCTCCGCTAAAAAAGCGCCCAAACCGGCGTCTACTTCTAAGGAAAGCAAGGGAAAGGCTAAAGAGCCGATCGCCAAGGACAAAGTTTCGTCGAAATCAGCGACTGATTCAAAGTCCGTCGCGAGGTCGTTCGTTAAAAAAGTCGCCGAAAAGCCGGTTCTCAAGAATTCTTCCAAGAGTATTCGCGACTTCATGACTTATCTTGGCGATCGTTATCCTTCGGCTCAAAAAACGCTAGGTCGCGACGATCCAATTTTGGATCACGTCGCGTTTGCGATTTTTCTTGAAAACGGGAGTTTTAAACAGGCTCGCCGCGCGTTTTCTGAAATTTTGAGAAATTTTGTCGATTGGAATGAAACGCGCGTCTCGCGGACCAGTGAAATTGTCGACGTCGTCGGCGATATCCCCAAAGCTCGACAGGCAAGCGAACATTTACGCTGGTTGCTTCAGAAAATCTTCAGCGATAATTACGAATTTAGTCTCGAGAATCTGCGTCAACAAGATGAAAAATCGGCGCTGGAGTTCTTACGTTCCTTTCCTGTCGCAACCCGTTTCGTCGTTGATTACGTTGAACGTTTTGCGTTGGGCGGGAAGGAAATCCCGCTAAGCGACGGCGCGTTGCGCGCGCTTCGACTCTTGGGGTTCGTCAAGATTGACGACAACTGCGAACGACTTGACGTTAAAGGGCGTTCTTTGACCCAAGAGGAATCGCGCCAACTTTTTTTCCAGCTCCATGAACTTGGGGCCGAACTCAAGTCTGACGCGACGCGGAAGGATGTTCTTAAGTTCCTGAAGGGGTTCGACAAAAAGGTTGCCGAGCGTAGCGAAGAGTCGACGATTTTCGACGACTATTCAGTTTACGATTCGTTGTTAGAACGGTACGCCGAACAGACTCGTAAATCAGAAGCTAGTTCATCCGAAGGGAAAGACAATGAAATCGATTCTGCGGAAGTTCCTGATTTTGACGATCCTTCCGTTTTTGGCGACGACGAAGAAGAATACGGCGTTGAGACCGACGATTATGACGTGAGCGAAGGCGTCGTCGAAACTAAAATGACGTCGGCGGAAACGTCGTTTCGCGATTCTGGATCGAAGTCTGTTAGATCGAGCGGCGGGCGCGTTTCTTCCTCTCCGTCTCGGGCGGATGCGAGCGACCGTTCCGTTTCTTCTTTAAACGATCTTTCAGAAAGGGTTGCGCCAAAGACGTCGAAGAAGAAAACGAAAGCCGTTCCGGAGGATAACGAGGTCAAGACTCCGTCGAAGAAGATGAGCGCTGCGGAACGAAAGTTGAAGACGACGACGTCTAAGAAGGGCGACGAGTCCAGAAATATCCGATCTCTTAGGGGAAAGAAGGCGGAAGAAAACGCTATCGCTAAAGTCGCGTCCAAGAAGAAGAACGACGCGACCGACTCTGAGAGATCTGTTGTTTCGCATCGCGCAGGAGGCGGCGACGCCGCTAATGTTTCAGCGTCCGAGCCGCCCGATAGTCGGCGCAAGAGCGTTGAGCGGAACGTCAAGTCGTCCCGTTCGACGTCTAAGTCTCCTAACGTTAGTCGCGACGACGAGACGTCGGGTATGGGAGGTAAACGAACTAAAACACGCGATCTTTCGAAGAAAACTTCTTCTAGAGACGCGTCTAAACTCAAGGAAATCCTAAGGAAGAAACCGCGTTAAACGGACGGATATTGCGACTTAAGTTGGACGCAAGACTCCGTTCGTCGTTAGATTCCAATCTGCGAAACTTACGAACGAGCCTAGTCTTGCGTTTGGCGAAGTCATCTGTCGCGCATGTGGAATCTCTTAGCGCAGTAAGACAAAGGACGTTAGTCGTTCTCGTTTTCGGCCTCAAACGTTGCCAATCGAGACGAAATCAGTTCTTGTTTGTCGGTTAAACCCGCTAGAGTTCCGCTCGCGACGAGACAGCGCGCGGCGGTCGAGGGGAACGACGACGTCGCGCATTTTTTTTGTCAAGGAGAATCAATGTCTGGGCATTCCCATTGGGCTGGTATTAAACACAAGAAGGCTTTGGTTGACGCTAAGCGCGGCAAGCTGTGGAGCAAACTCGCGAAGGCGATTATCGTCGCCGCGAAGCAGGGCGGAGGCAATCCCGATGAAAATATTCGTCTTCGCGCCGCAATTGAAGAAGCTAAAGCGGTGAGTCTCCCGAAAGACAACATCACGCGCGCTATCAAGCGAGGCACCGGCGAACTCGATCCCGTCGAACTCGAAGAAGTGCTCTATGAAGGTTACGGTCCTGAGGGCGCCGCCGTTATGGCTTCTGGTCTTACCGATAATCGCAACCGCACCGCGCCTGAAATTCGTAAGATTTTCGAGGTTTGCGGCGGTAAAATGGGGCAATCCGGCTGCGTCGCTTGGAACTTCGACAGGAAGGGCGTCATTGAAGTCGCTTCTGACGCCAAGGGCGAAGAGGAGATGATGGAAATCGCGATTGAGGCGGGCGCCGACGACGTTGAGACCGACGAAGACGTTTATCGTCTTTCTTGTTCGCCTGAAGC
>CAMZHY010000127.1 GCA_947307005.1 uncultured Planctomycetaceae bacterium | reverse complement strand
TCAAAAGAAATACGAAGAACGGAATGAGACGGTTTGAATGAGCAAAAATTGTATTCATATCTGTGAATCCTTCACGCATACCCTACGACGTCCTTTTCGATTATGGTGAAATCCGCAATCTTTCATTTCTGAAAAATTGCGGATTTTATGCTGTATTTCGCGTGTTGACTATCTGTTTCGGAAGAAGCCCGAATCGATGAGTTGAGGATCGGTGCCCGATTTGGATTCGATCTGTTGAGGGCGACTGAAAGAACTTGCTTGAAGTCCGTCGTTGAGACGAGCAAAGGTCCAAAGGTATATTTCACCACTGGAAACGGGCAAATCTCGATCGTTTGTTCCTGGGAGAGCGTAAACGAATACGATTCCCGTATTGATTTCAGCGACATACACGAGAGCTCGAGACATATTGGCGACGGCTCCGACATTGCGGACGTCGGCCTCACCCGTAACCATTAGGAATTTCGGAGTTGTCGGAACCGAAAGGTGAAGTTGTTCGGCCGCTTCTGCAAGGTCTGTTTTCAAATTGCGGGTGAACGATTTCTGGAACTCTGGGACGGAACGTGAAACAAGAGCCGCAGAAAGACGACAACTTTGGGAATCAAGGTAATACAGTGCCTCCACGTTGCCCCCATAAGTTCCTGTCGACACGACGACGCCGTCGCTTTCGCTAGACGCCGTGG
The DNA here is from genome assembly GCA_947307005.1 of uncultured Planctomycetaceae bacterium. GTDB lineage: Bacteria > Planctomycetota > Planctomycetia > Pirellulales > Thermoguttaceae > RUG369. Next base: position 8,023 of record CAMZHY010000127.1, on the reverse strand, counting down.
CAAAAACAGGAATAGAAACGCTAGACGACGCCTTGTTTACGGAAACATGTTCGCCTACGAGAAAAGCGCATAGGGCTAGACCTACTGAAAAGAGCGATGAACCCAAACCCAAAATGATAGATCTTTTCATGTGATTCCTTAAATGCTTTCTAATGACAAGCAACAAAGTGTTGAAACGTCGTCGATCTGGGGGTAAATACGCGCGATCACTTGCCTTTAGCTCTGTGATTAACAACCTCAATTCCGGTTTCGAAGAGCGGGATATTACTCCCCAAAACGGAAAAGTCGTCGACGCGCCCGACCAAGGACAAACCATACCGCGAGCTTATCCAATTTCGGAAGACGAGTCTAGATGTTTTTTATCTAATTGTTTGGCGTCGACGTCTTTTATTTCATGGAAAATCGACCGAGAATTATCAGTTTCATATTACGTCGCCATCCGTTTTTTTAGGGGTGAAACTCGTTGACGTCAGGTGAGATAGTTTTTAGAATGAGACGCGTGTCTCGCGACGGCGTTCTGCTCGAAAACGTACGGGCGGCGTTGCGTCGAGTTCCTTATAACGCGTCTCATAGGAACGTTTGGTTATGAAACGAATTTGCAAACAATATTCGTGGCAACGCGTGCGCCTTACGGCGGCGTTTATCGTTACTTTCGCCTTCTACGCCGTTTTTTTTAGCGTTTCACGCGTTTATTCTTGTACTAATCTGATAGTTACAAAAGGCGCGTCAGCGGAAAACGCCTGCATGATTACCTATACGGCGGACTCCGCCGGTTTTTTCTGTCGATTGGCGATTGTTGAAGCGTCTGACGGGACGTCGCTTCCCTTAGGCGGAAGCGACGTGTTTCCTGAAGGAACTAGGACTCACAAGGTGTTCGGTTTTGTAGGAGAATCAGTTATCAAAAGCTTCCAAGGGATCATGAACGACTGTCAGGTCGCGATGGGCGAAACGACTTGGGAGGGACATGAAGAACTCGTCAATAAAGTTGGCAAGTTTATGTATCCCGAGCTTATGACCGCAGGTCTTCAGGGCGCGTCGACCGCTCGCGAAGCCGTAGAACTCATGGGACGTCTTGTGGACGAATTCGGTTATATTGACGAGGGCGAATCGATTTCCGTTTGCGATAAAAACGAGGCGTGGATTTTCGAGATATGCGGCGCCGGTTCGACTGTTGAGAATAATCGCGGTTGCGTTTGGGTTGCGATGCGCGTTCCCGACGGTCAAATTACCGCGCACGCAAATCAGGCGAGAATAGGCGTTTTTCCGAAAGACGATCCAGAGAATTGCATCTACTCTAAGAACATCGAACAGGTTGCTATTGATCACGGTCTATACGATCCAAATTCAGGAGTTCCTTTTTCCTTCTTTGAAGTCTACGGGATAAACGGAGTTCGTGATCGTCGCGTGTGCGAAAAACGCGTTTGGAGTATATTTCGTCGCGCTGCGCCTTCCCTCAATCTTTCTGTCGACTATGCTCAAGGAATCGAAGGTTCCGTACCTTATCCATGGTCGATTACCCCGGATCACAAACTAACGACTGCTGACGTCGCCGCTCTCATGCGCGATCACTACGATGGAACAGAGTATGATATGTCTGAGGGGATTGACGCCGGCCCCTACGGCTACGCCATGCGTTGTCGTCCTTTGTACTGGGAAGTCGACGGTAAAAAGTACGCATGGGAGCGTCCTATCTCGACTCAGCAGACTTGTTTTTCGATGATAACGCGTTCTCGCAATGACCTTCCCGACGTCGTTGGCGGTCTTATCTGGTTTGGATGGGACGATTCGTACACAACTTGCTATACCCCAATCTATGCGGCTTCAAACCGCGTGCCAAAATCAACAAACCTAGGTACCATAGATCGTTTTGATATCAAGTCGGGGTGGTGGACGTTCAATTTTGTCGCAAATTACGCATACCCCCGCTACAAAGAAATGATTCCAGTAATCAAGGCAGAACAGGAACGGCTTGAAAACTACTTTTACGATCTTCAACCTGCGATCGAAAAAACAGCGGTCGAGATTGCAAAAACAAATGAAAAGCTTGCGGCTGACTTCCTTACCGATTATTCCGAGATGCAAGTTGAGAAAGCGCGAGACGCTTGGGAAGAACTGGCGAATGCGCTTATCGTCCGTTTTAACGACGGTTATTCGCGGGACGCAGAAGGAAAATATCCGAACGTCGGTTATCCCGACGCCTGGCTTCGTCGTGTTGTGAAAGAAAAAGGCGAGCAATTCCTTCTCCCGGATGAAGAAGGCGAGTAAGAAATCGGGGTTTCATTCTTCAGACTTGCCATTTTGACGCCGCGATGCTTTTCGTGTCGCCGCATCAGATGTTTTTCCTAATAAGTTTTGACGAGTTTTGTTATTTCCTTTAGTTTCGGGAATAATCGTCGTCTTTGTGTTTTTATTGGAACATAAAAACCCGTTTTCCCTCTAATTTATAGGGCGCAGTCCCTGTAGTAGGGGTTGGATTATACCAGATACGATCAACGCTAGTTCAGGTTCTGCATTTCAGAGCCAGGGCGTTCGCTGATGTTGGGGAATCGTTCTATGAAGAAGACGCATTTTGATACGAAGAACACGATCATGTCTCGTCGGCTAAAATTTGAAGCGCTAGAGACAAGGAATCTGCTTTCCGTCGCCCCGACTCTTTTGTATGGATTTTCGACGTCAGAAACGGTCTGCGCGACGGACGCCCACGTCTCTTCCGCCGTAATTGATTCGAATGAAGACGTGGAAAGCGCGCCCATTCTAGTTTCTGACCTGCAATTCTCTGAAGAAGTCTACGCTGAAACGGGAGAAGATTATGTCGAAGATATTGGATCGTCTTCATGGTACGCGCTAGTTTCCGAGATCAGTCCATCTGCTGAGGAACATGAATTGCTAGAGCAGATCAATCGCTTAAGGTCTGATCCTTGCGGTGAACTAGATCGTGTTTTTAGTTATTATGACGATGAAATCCTTGTCGCTCGCAACAGCCTCGTAAACGATGCGATTAAACTGAACTCATATCCCAAGGATTCTGTCGAGTCGTTTATCGATATGTGGACGGGAATGTCTTCACAGGCGCCGTTGGCTTTCAACCCCGCCCTTGAAAAGGCGGCTGCGTCGCATTCGTCTTACATGAAGGCGAGAAACGACGTCAGCCATAAGTGCGCAGGTGAAGATTCACTTGCGACGCGCATTTCCAAGGCGGGATTTGATTCTGGGCTAGAAAACGAGGGTAAGATCGCAGTTAGTGAAAATATTGGCGGCTGTTTTAGCGTCAATGGCGACTTTTCAGTCGCGTCTTACATGCTTGCGGCCTTCGCCGTCGATTGGGGAGTGCCAACGCACGAACATCTTGATGCGATGATGAACGCGGCATATTCGGAGATTGGCGTTTCCGTTTTGCAAACCTCCAAAAGCATAGGACCTTATATTGTTACGTGCGATTTTGGCTCAAGCGTCGAAGGAGTTCGAACGGACGGAGCTTATCTGCTTGGCGTAATATACGACGACTCAGACTCCGATTTCTTTTACGACGTCGGCGAAGGACTCGGGGATATCGAAATCGAAATTGAGCGCCAAGACGGATCAGGTTCGCAAATCGTTACGACGAGTTCTTGGGATTCAGGCGGATATCAGATTTTTCTCCTAAACGGTTCTTACAACATAACTGTTTCCGGCGACGGATTCTCCGCTTCTGTTACCAAGAGCGTGACGATTAGCGATGGCGTCAACGCTAAACTTGATTTCAGGACCGACGAAGTTGGTTCAACCCCGCCCGTTGTTGATTTAAATGGAGAGGGCGAAGAAGGAATTGATTTAGACGTTGTTTTTGTAGAAGGAACTGCGGAACCTGTCGACGTCTTGGCTGATTCCAATCTCGCTATTATTGACGGGGATTCAACTTGTCTTTACGGCGCAATAATTCGTTTTGACAATCGACCTGACGGCGAGGCTGAAACGCTGAATGTTTCGCTTTCAGGCACGGAATTATCCGCCAATTTTAGCGAGCAATTGGGAACTATTACTATTTCAGGAACAGGAACGCTTGCCGAATACGAACACGTTATAGCCTCCCTTACGTATTCTAACTCAAGTGAAACTTGCGACCTCGCTTCGCATCGCAATATTCTTCTTTCGGTCTACGACGGCGTTTATTGGAGTGAAGAAGCGTCTTTGAATATTTCCATTAAACCGACAAATCTTCCTAGCATGACCGTTCATGAAGCGACGGTTTACGAAGGCGACGAGGGAACCAAAATTGCAACGTTTGTCGTTGAGCTTGATTCGCCCGCAAGGTTAGAGGTTTCGTTTAATTTTGAGACGCAAAGCGGAGGTTCCGCTGTAGAGGGATACGACTATGTTGTCTCTAAGGGCGACCCTATAACTATCGCGCCAGGTGAAACTAGCGCCGTAATAGAATGTTACATAAACGGAAATTATGACGCCTTGAAGCCTGAAGGGGTGCAAATTGTTGAGGACGGTTTTGAAAATCCGTTCACTTTTTTCTACTTGAAGATTGTCGACGTCGAGAACGCCTTCCTTACCAACGAGGATTCTCTTGTAAAAGGAACTATATACGACGACGATTCCCCCATTATCCTTGGGGCCACAAACGAGTATTCTTTGGCGCGTAGTCTCTCAACCGAGGCAGGCGACAGACGTGATGTTTACAACGTTTCTCCTGAAACAAGCGGTTTTTATTCATTGAGCGCCGATGCGATTGGGGCGCCGGTGGGAACGAAAATCACAGTGCGCGAGGGTTCGCTCGAATCGGAGATAATTGCGGATTCGGTTGTTGTTACTACAGGTGGGCGCGTTCAATGGTTCGCTGATCCTGGCGTTGAATATTGGATTGTAGTCGAATCGACTTCCGACGTTGCGCAAATTGACGCCAAATTACTGGAAATCTCTGATGAAAACGTAGTTCTTGTCGATCCTCTCCTTGAAGATTCAGCGGAGTCGCTAGTGAAACTGATGTGGGTGGACGACGGACTTGAGATGTCGATCGGCGAATGGACTTGGAACTTTAACGGTGATTTTTGGAATGGAAAATCTTTTAAAACGGAACTTCCGGAAATTGACTTTGTTACTGAACTCAAGCCGCAATCCGTAAATGAGTTCTCGGAGACGGAAGACGACATTTCGCTCAAGATGGGCGGTCTCTCCCTCTCAGTGTCTGGTTTTGCTTCCTATGTGACGACAGGCGCCGATAATAATGAGGAACTTACGCTTTACGGTACGGAGGGGTACGACCGCCTGTACTATTCCGGAGGGTCAGGCTCCTTCCAAACTTCGGACGGTCGAACGTATGCGTTTAACGGGGTTAATAAGCTGACGATTGACGGTCGAGGCGGGGACGATTACGCCTTTATCGAGGACTCGATGGAAAACGATCAACTTGTGACGAGCAATAATTCGCTTACGATGAACGGCGGCGGGTTTACTGCGACTGCGATAAATTTCTCAAAGTCGTTTATTGTCTTCAATAAAGGCGGCGCCGACGAGTATATCGAGGAAGACTCTGGCGACGACGTCAGCGTCGTCTTGTCGTCGGGTTCGTCGATAACGTCGGGAACTTACGAGGCTACGACGTCGTCAGAAGACGAATCGGTCGTTCCTGTTTCTTATTCTCGTACTGTTATTGGCGTCGAGAATTATTCGTTGGTTCCGATTTCAACCGTTGGTTCTGTCGTTCTGAATGACGGCGGTTCCGTCGGTATCCGCCTCAACGCCGCAGTTGGCAGCCTCGAGGCGTTCGAACAGCGTTCTTCTCGATCGACTTCGATTAACGGGGCCAAAAGTCTTTCAATCTCCGGCGTTCATCCCTTCGTTGACAAATCTTTTGTTCTTTCGTTGCCAGAGGAGTACAGTTACGCGATTGACAACGATAGCGTCGTTGTTGTCGATTCTACGACGGGTTGGACATTGACCATTCCGTCATGGAAATTTCTCGCTGATTCTGACGCCACGCTTGACGTTTTACCGCCGAAAGCTTTTTCAGACTCCATATTCGACTCTAGCGAGTTTTTTGAAAAAGACGCAAAGATATTTGATATGGATCTCACGGAACCTTGCGATATTGACGACGACGTTTTTGCCGAGTTGGCTGGATCGGTTCTTACTGATGTTCAATCGTCTGACAAGTTGATGAATCTTATCGATTTAAGTGGAAGCGACGTCGACGAAGACGTTGACTCGACTGATCCGGAATGGCTTGATCCCTTTGTTCAGGACGATGTTTGGAGTTTTCAAATTCATCGCGGCAAAAAGGGCGTTCTTCTCAACTGATTTTTTGTTCTGACGCGGCGAGGAGAGGAACTTATTTTAATGGACGACGCTCCGAAATTATGGATCAACGCGCTTGGAATGAAGTTTCGTCTCATTCAACCCGGCGCTTTTCAGATGGGGAGCCCCAGAACGGAGTCGCGGCGTTTTGCCGACGAGACCGTTCATTCTGTTGTAATAACAAATCGTTACTATTTGAGCCTTTATCCTACGACGCAGGCTGAATGGCGAGCTGTTCTCGGAGAGAATCCTAGTAAGTATCCGGATAATAAGAAGGCTCCAGTCGAATCCGTCAGTTGGATTGATTGCGCCGGTTTCATCGAGGCGATTGATTCAGACGAGTATCGTCATGAGTTGTCTTCCTTTCTTGGCGTTAATTGGCGTTATGCTTTTCCAACAGAAGCCCAATGGGAGTACGCATGCCGCGCCGCCACAGAAACGCCGTATTACTGGGGAGAAAGTGTTTCAGGTCGAGAAGGTAATTTCGGTAAAACAAGCGTGGTAAAGTTGCCTGAGGGGAATTCCCGATCCCTCGTTTTGAATAAAACAACTTCCGAGGTTGGCAGTTATCCGCCCAATCCATGGGGTTTTTTTGACATGAGTGGAAACGTCTGCGAATGGACTTCAGATTTCTACGCTGACTACGATTTGGATAATAAAACGAATCCTGCTGGTCCGCCGACGGGAATAGAGCATGTCGCGCGAGGTGGAAGCTGGCGAAGTGTTGCTGAAAACTGTCGTTCAGCGAGCCGCTTTAACTTTCTTCCAACTTATCGCGGAGATAATTGCGGTCTACGCGTCGCAATTATAGAAAATTGTCCTTTGACTTGAATTGTATGAACAGATTGGAAGAAACAGATTATTCTTAAAAGGTCCGTAGATCTCGCGCGCGAACGGATTCTTTGACAAAACGCCTTGCGAGCGGAAACGCTTCTTCGTTTATCGGATTGAGAAGTCTCTTCTTTCTCGATATCATTTGTGAATGAAAGCTTTCGTAACTTTGGCTCCGTTTTGAAAGTAGGGAGGAATCAGTCGACGAGGAGTCGCTCAAAAATCTTATATGTTGAGTAGCCCGAAATAAAGGACCGGGCTTACGGTTCAATCGAATCGCAAGTCCGGTCTTTTACGTGACAACGCTTCGAATCAATAATACGTGTAGGATCGTATAATAATTTGAGGCAAAACGTTACAAATCATTTTTCTACAGTTGGGAAAGCGGAAATTCTAAGGCGCGCAGCTCCCATTGGAATGAGTTCAAGCTCTTGGAGAGGTTCCTCTGTAGCGGCGGGACTGAAGGGAACAGGAGCGCAAAGACCATATTCGTCGATCTTCCAAGAGGGAATTTGTTTACCTGGAAACTTGATCGAATAAGGAACGGAGTCTGTCGTCCACGGGAAATTATCCTCGGGCCAATCACGCTTAATCAGTTTAATCTTAGAAAGATCAAGTTTTGCGGGATCCAGTAAACCAAAGTTCCAGTCGGACGCAGGCAGAATGTCATAGGACGGCCAATCCTCCTGACTTGCGCTTTCTTGCCAGCCGGAATCACCCATTGCATTTTTACGCCCGTCGGTTACGACATAATTCTCCTTAATTTTGAGAGAATAGGTTAACGGTCCGTAGTCGATGCTCACGCAACCTTTGTTCTGATCCCATTTTCGATACGAGAGACTTGAAGGGAATGTGACGACAACTTCGTCGTTGTTCCGCCAAGCGTTCTCGATACGAATCCATTTTTGAGGAT
>CAMZHY010000126.1 GCA_947307005.1 uncultured Planctomycetaceae bacterium | reverse complement strand
GCATCCGGGCGATAAAATAGAAGAAAGGCGGGAAGAAGAGAAGCGCTAAGAAAACGGCGGGATGGTTCCAGATCATTTCTTTGACCTTTGACGCAAAATGAATCGACTGTCTGACGATTGAAAAGCGCTGGAATACTGCGTTACGGGAAAGAACTAAATCTTGTTGTCGTCAGTAGCGCGTTGAGCGCCAGACAAAGAATCCCGATTGTTGCAAACGGTAGGTAAACGTCCCTGTATTCCGCGTACGAACCCGCGTCAAACTTTGTTCGCTCTAGCGAGTCGATTTCCTCGTAAACTTCCTTGAGCTTTTCAAGGTCGCTTGCATAGAAATAACGACCGCCCGTTGCGTCGGCGATCATGTGGAGAGTCGCAGGGTTAAAGTCGAGTTCTTGCAACGTCATAATAAGTTCGCCTGAAGGAAGGTAGCTTGGAAATGGAACGGGCCCCGAAGTGCCGACTCCGATTGTGTAGACCTTTACGCCGTAGGCTTGCGCGATCTTGACGCCTTCTTCTGGCGTTAGTTCCCCTGCTGTTTGCATCCCGTCGGAAAGAAGCACGACAATCTTAGTTTTCGCAGGCGAATCTTTAACTCGTTCGACTGCTGTCGCGAGCGCGTCGCCAATAGCGGTGCCGGATTCTTCATCGAGAACTCGCGTTCTGATCATGACGCCTCGACTGTCGAAGAGCGGGGTTGGGGTTTCTATCGTTTCCAGGAGTTCGACGAGCGAAGCGTGATCGAGCGTTAGGGGACAGCATGAATCGACAAATCCCCCGAAAGCAATAAGTCCGACGAGATCGTTTGTTCTGCCCCGAAAATCCTTAGAACCTTCGACAAAATCCCTGAAGACCTTTTTTACCGCCGTTAGGCGCGTGACAGGTCTTCCGTCAAGTTCAAAGTCTTCTGCCGCCATCGAACCGCTACGATCTACGCACATGACGATCGAAACGCCGTCGCCGACGATTCGCGAGCGTTGTATTCCATATTGTGGACGAGCTAACGCGATAACGAGCAGCGCCGCGCCGCAATAGACGAGACACGGTAGAAAGCGCTTAAAACTAGCGGCCAGACTTGCAGGAATTTCGTCGAATCCCAGCGTTGTCGAAAAGAGCGCCGCCGTCTTTTGGCGACGAACGATTATCAAATCGAACGTCGCAAGGATGATAAGCGGGACGAACAGTATCAGCCAATACGGCGAAGCAAATTGGAAAGAGTTCATTGAATTCGTTCAAATGAAGGACAAACGAATAGTTTTGGCGGGGCGACGATTTGCGATTCCATGAGCGTAGTTGCGTTTATGGCGACGTTTCGCGTTTAGCATTGGAGGAAGTCGTTTGATCGGTCAATTGACGACGCAACTCGTCGAGACGCAGTACGTAAGAGGAAAACGAACGCTCGACGAAGTCGCAAACATTTGCGTAGATATCACTTGCGTTGTTAAATGTTGTGGAATGTTTTGCGAACTTTATCAGGTCTAACGCGGTTAGAGTGGTTTCTAGTTGCGAACGAATGTCAGGTTCTTTTAGCGTCTCGATAGCGACGAGGGCTTTTTCGATATCGAAAGAGTCTTTGGACTTTTCATCACGATTAGGTTCCGCGTCGTTGCTTTCCATATCTGCATGGGGCGTGGTCTGCGCGTCAAGACGCCGTAATATTTCTTGAGTCGTCATTTCTTGGGCTTTTAAAGGAAAGACGCTTGCGACATACTCTCGAAGAATATCGTCGATTTCATCGTAAAAACGACGATCATTCTCTAAATATATTTGCGCGTTTTTCAGCTCATTAAGTTTCCGACGCGCTTTTTCATAGGGAGTTTCCGTAAGGGATTCTATCTTGTCGACAGCGTCTCGATTCTTCGAAGCAAACAGGCTCGCCACTAGGATCAAAATTGCGACGACCACGCCAGCAATGAGGATTGCAAGCTTGGGTATTTGTCGGATAGGATTGAGATTAACAACAACTTCGTCGGCGGATTTAAGGGGCGCGTCCGATTCAGGAACGACGAATTTTTGTTCAGGCAGAAGCGCGACAACGGTTTGGGGTTCCGAGGAATCCCTTGATCTAATAAACGAGAGCGAGATGGGAATCGGAGGCAACGTTAGTTCGCCACGGCGCTTCGGATAGAGACGCCAGCGCCGTGAAACTATGTTGTGATTCTCGTCAACGTCACGCGTTTCGTCTCCCAAGAGTTCGACGTTGAAATCGCCGTAGCTCCCAGCGAGATCGTCTTCAGCTATCTTGACTCCTTTGGGTTTTTGGAAATCCACTGTCAAATCAAAAGGTTCGAAAGTTTTTGCGTATTCAGGTGAAACGGTTTTTCCAACACGGACGCCCCCCAACGGAGTCTCGATTGTTTGAATTGTTTCAACGCGAGACGATTCGGATCCAAGCGTAGATAAAGAAGCTGCGTGGAGTGAAAGCGCAACGGCGAAGAACGACACAAGCGCCGCGACGACGCTACTTGGGCAGAAGGAAAGTCGCGTTTGATTTAAACGAATTTTTGTACGGCGCAACATATTAAACTTCATTTCTGCGTTCAGATGGACGTTGGCATTAGCGGTTAAGCGACGCGACTACCGCTGTTGGCGTCTTTTGAAAAACGCTCTCAGCGGTTGAACGTAGTCGCCGCCGTTCTCGATGGATATTAAATCGACTCGCGCTTCTTTGAGATTGGCCTCGACTTCTTCATGTCGCCTCCTTAAGCGTTCAGAGATTGATTGACGAACCCGTTTAGACCCCGTGTCTAACTCGATAGTCGCGCCTGTTTCGGGATCGCGAAGCGTGACAAATCCTAAATTAGGAAAAGCTTGTTCAATCGGTTCTGTGATGGACAACGCAATGACGTCGTGTTTGCGCCTACAAAACGTAAGCGCTTCCGAAAGTTTTGGCGTGTAAAAATCGCTTATAACGAATATGACGGCGCGACGTTTAAGCGTTTTATTTATGAATTCCAGCGCGGCGTTAAGATTCGTTTTTTCTTGAATGGGATTTGCTCGAAGCATCTCTCGCACGAGTCTCAACACATAATTTCGTCCTTTGCGGGGAGGATAATAGTTACGAACGCCGTTTGCGAAGGTCGCCAGTCCAACTTTATCGTTGTTTTTGAGCGCTGAAAACATCAGAGACGCGGCGACTTCCGTCGCCGTATCAAGACGGGACGTTTTAGAACCGAAAAGACTTGAAGCCGAAACGTCGAGCAAGAAGAGAATTGAGCGTTCCCGTTCTTCCGAAAAACGTTTGACGTACGGTTTGTTCGAACGCGCGGTAACATTCCAGTCAATTGTACGAACGTCGTCGCCTTCCGCGTATTCTCGAACTTCGTCAAATTCGACGCCTTGACCGCGAAACGCGCTTCGGTATTGACCGCTAAAGACGTCGTCTGCTATGCGATTGGAAACAATGTCAACACGCTTAATTTTGCGAAGGAACGACTCAATTTCGAATTCTTTCTTTTCGCCGACGTTTTGGGACTGTCGACTTGGTCGTCTTAAGATCGCCGATAGAAAACCAGATGTTTTTTTTTCGACCGTCATTTTGCGCGCCTAGCTGTTAAATGGAGCGACGAGATTAGTCGGGGCTCATGGAACTGGGACGACGTCAAGTATTCGAGAAACGACGTCGTCTACGGCGATTTCATCCGCTTCCGCTTCGTAAGTGAGTACGAGACGATGACGCAACGCGTCGTACGCGAGGTCTTTGACGTCTTGAGGCGTGACGTACCCGCGTCCAGCAAGAAGGGCGAGCGCCTTGGCGCCTTTCCCTAGGCACAGCGACGCTCTCGGCGACGCGCCAAACTCAATTGCCCGTTTGACGTCCTTCAGACCGTATTGTTCAGGATTGCGAGTCGTCCTCACAAGCTCAATAATGTAGTCGCGCACGCTTGGATCGAGAAAGACGTTTTCGACGACTTTCTGCATTTCGACGACGTCTTCCGCTTTCAGAACGGGGCGAGGTTGATCAGTGAAATTTTTCATGCCTCGGTCAAAGACGAGTTTCTCTTCATCAAGCGTTGGGTATTCGATTTTAACTTTGAGCATAAATCGGTCGACCTGAGCTTCGGGGAGAGGATAGGTCCCTTCTTGCTCAATCGGGTTTTGAGTCGCCATGACAAGGAACGGCGCGTCGAGCTTCCACGTTTTGTCGCCGATCGTAACTTGCCTTTCTTGCATTGCTTCGAGTAAAGCCGATTGAACCTTAGAAGGGGCTCGATTTATTTCGTCTGCGAGAACGAAATTTGCAAAGATGGGGCCTTTGCGCGTTTGAAACGTTCCCTGAGAGGGGACGTAAATCATCGTTCCGACGAGGTCCGCCGGAAGGATGTCCGGCGTGAATTGAACGCGTTGAAACTGCGCGTCAAGGGCTGCCGCAAGCGATCGGATTGCCGTGGTTTTAGCGAGTCCGGGAACGCCTTCGAGGAGGATATGTCCGCCAGTCAGAACGCCGACGAGGAGTCGCGAAATCATCTTTTCTTGTCCAACGATGACGCGGCTAATTTCCGAACGTAAACTATCGATCTTTTCTTTGCTTGCGGCAACGACGTCGGCTGAAAGCGGCGATTCTTGAGACATGGTCAAACCCGTTTGGTAATAATATGATTAAGGATAAGTTAAATCAAAAGGAGAACGACGTGTTTTAGGGCGTTCGCGCGAGAGTTGCCGTCTCCTATAAAACCTTTTGCAGAAAACGAAAAAAAACTCCAAATCCGCGTTTCGAGAAATCGTTCTTGTCAGCGAGAGGACACGACATAAGTTTCTGAAGTTACGACGATTTATCGCGGATTGTTTCGGGAACGCCGCGATTTAGCAAGCAGAGTTCGAGTTCATCGAGTCTGCAAATCCAACCTCTACATGTAGGCGCGCCGCATTTACACGGAATTGCAAAGCGCCAACTCCATCCGTAATCAATCGTAAGTTCTTCACCCTTTTGTATGTCGCGTAATGCGTGTAACCAAAGTTCAAAGATTTTGCGGCCTCGAGGCGTTTCCCCTAAGACGGACTCCGCTTGGTCTTCAATCTCCCATTCGATAAACTCGCAGTTTGGTTCGCAACAATGATTTAGAAAACGGTATGGAGCCTTCGGCTCTAGAACGGCGTTTGCAAATTCAACACAGTAATGCGATCTAAAATCCGCAGATTTGAGATCGCCGAGAACGCGCCCAACGGCGCGTCCTCGTTTGATGGGCGCGTCTGCGAAAACTCCAAGTCCTCGATTGTTCGTTTCCGCCACATGAACGCGATCAAAACGAGTTCGACGAGTAGAAAAGGGAGGGATCGCGTCGACGCGTTCTTGAAACGACCGAGATTTGTCGTTATTTGTCATGTTGAACGCCTTTTTCATTCTCTTGCGAGAACTCCTTAAGACGGCGATAGAGCGTTCTTTCGCCGACGCCTAAAATTTTCGCAGTTTCTTCGCGATTTCCTCCTGTAGAGCGGAGCGTTTCTTGGATAAAGAGACGAGTGAGGGTTTCGAGCGTGAGGCCTACAAATGGTTTTAACGACTTCTCTTTTTCTGGGGACGGACTTACGATTACGCCCCTTGGCGTTTCGCTTTTATTCAGAACGTCACTCGCTGACGGTTCATCGTCAAAAACATCTTTGCCAACGTCCTTAGGACTGGGGAGATTGTCAGCTGGGGTTGCAGAAAGGACGTATTCTGGAAGGTCGTCTTCGTCGATTAAACCATCGATGTCGACCACAACCATGCTTTCTACCGCATTGCGTAGCTGACGGACGTTGCCGGGCCAGTCATACATCAGAAGTCGCCGTCGAACGGATGAGGAGAAGCCTCGTATTGTTTTATCGTATCTCTTCATGAATATTTTCACGAAATGATCGAGAAGAATGGGGATGTCTTCGCTGCGTTCTTTGAGACTTGGAAGACGCAGTGTCACAACGTTGATTCGATGATAAAGATCAAGCCGGAACTCGCCGTTTTTAACCGCCTCCTCTAAATTGCGGTTTGTCGCAGAGACAAGACGGACGTTGACTTTAATCGATTTATTTGATCCGACCGGAGTGATTTCGCCACTTTCAAGAACTCGAAGTAATTTGACTTGCGTAGCGATTGGCATGTCGCCGACTTCGTCAAGAAAGAGAGTCCCTCCGTTGGCGTATTCAAATTTCCCAACGTGGTCTCCCGTCGCGTCTGTGAACGCGCCTTTGACGTGCCCAAAGAGTTCGCTTTCCAGGAGGTTTTCGCTCAGCGCCGCGCAATTCAGCGCGACGAACGGTTTATTCTTACGGGGGCTGTTATGATGTAACGCCTGTGCAAAAAGTTCTTTACCGGTGCCTGTGTCGCCGAGAATAAGCACGGTCGCGTCGGTGGGAGCGATTCTCTTAAGGCGTTCAATCGCATTGAGCATGACGGGACTGCTTCCAACGACTCCGTCGAAGCCAAATTTCTCGTCGAGACGCGCTTTGAGCTGATAATTATCGCGGCGAAGTCGAGCTGAATCGCCGGCCTTTTGGACAATTGAGCGGAGTTGTTTGAGGTCGAGAGGTTTTTGAAGGTAATTAAACGCGCCTTGAAGCATCGCCTCAACAGCGGTTTCGACGCCGCTAAAAGCGGTCATAAGCACGACTTCAGTGTCAGGAGCCTCTTGCTTTACAACTTTGAGGAGATCTAAACCTCCTTCGTTGGTTTCGAGCATTAGATCCGTAACAACAACGTCAAAAGCCTGGCGTTTGACGATTTCCTTCGCTTCTTTTTCGGAATGCGCGACAACGCACTGGGCGTTGATTCGATCTAAACTTGCGGCGACCACTTCGGCATGCGCTGGTTCGTCGTCGACAACGAGTACGTTCAATGGTTCGCTTGTAGCGACGTTTTCTTCTTTTGATTTAGCCAAGAATGCCTCCGAATCTATCTATGGTTTGTCGCGCTGATTCTGATTCCAAATAAACAAAGCAATTCCTACGCGACCTGCGACGTTGCTTCGTACATTGTATCGTCCTTTTCTTTTACGTCTAACCCTGAAAGGAAACTCTGGTTGTCGAATGGATTCGTATAGATAGGTTGTAGTCCGTGATTTCGCAAATCTAAACTCAGTTGACCCTTTCTCACAAAGCGCTAAAATCGTAGGGGCGTCGTTTTGTCGCATTTGCCATTTAGAACCTAGGAGGTGGCTCTTTCCACTTTTACGATGTTGGTCGTATTTATCGTAAGTTTTTCCGTTGCGTTGATAGTTTCGGCGATGTGTTCGATTGCCGAGTCGGTTCTTATGAGTCTTTCGACTGCGGAATTAGTCGAGATTTCTAGAAAGAACGCTAGAGTCGGAAAAATTTGGGAAGATTTCAAGAACGACGTCAATGCGCCGATTACAGCAATTCTTACGCTCAATACAGCGGCTCACACGATTGGCGCCGCCTTTGCGGGGGCTTCATTTGCCCAACTTACCGGCGATAAATGGGTCGGCGCGTTTTCGATCGTTTTTACTTTTTTGATGTTGCAGTTTACGGAAATACTGCCTAAATCTCTTGGGGTTCGTTTCAGACGCAGTTTGGCGCATGTAATCGCCTACCCGTTGTATTGGATAACCTATTTTTCTCAGCCGCTTTTCTATCTCTTTCGCATCCTGAATCGACCTTTTGAATCAAAGATCGAGAAAAAAGAGTCTAAACCGTTAGGCGCGGTTCAGGAGATTATGCTTCTAACTTCCCTAGCCCGAAGCCGTTCGCAGTTGGATACGGAGCAGGAGAGGATTATTTTAGCGACCTTGAAATTGTCTCATACGAAAGCGGAAGACGTCATGGTGCCTATTGCAGACGTTTCGATGTTTTCCGAAAGTATGTCGATATCCGACGCGTTAGAAGTTGGTAAAAACGATTCGCATACGCGTTTTCCTGTTTATTACAGGGACGATCCTTCAATCATCATCGGTTACGTAAACGTTAAAGAACTGATAGGTCGTGAGATATGGTCGACGTCTGAGGAGGGGAAAAATGTTCATGGCGGCGGATTAGCAGCCTGCATGCGCAAGATTATTCGCGTGGAACCTGACGCCAAAGCCTCCGACGTGCTCAATATCCTTGTAAAGCAGCACGAGCATATCGCCGTTGTTGTAAGTTCGGTGGAGCAGAAAAATCTTGGAATACTTACCCTTGAAGATCTTGTCGAGGAACTTGTCGGCGAAATAGAGGATGAATTCGACCGACTCCCAGAGACGACGCATTTGTCGCATAGTTATGTCCGCGTTGGAGGCGGCGCGTCGTTGTTAACTGTTATGTCGAGCGTTGCAAAGGTTTTTCCGAAGGAATCTCAAGAACTTCTCAGAGAGTTTTCGAAATTTGACGTTAATCAGCGTTTTACACAATGGTTTGAAACGGCGCATCCTTCTGGCGTTGCGAGAAACGATCGGCTTGATATCGGCGAACTTACAGTTTGGGTGCGTCGCGCGAGACGCGATCAGGTGTTTGACGCGCAAATTCAGCGAACTATTTCAATGGTTCCTCGCATCAGCGCGCTTCCTTCGGAAACAGGTTCCGATAAGGCGCAGATCCTTCCTGACGTTGGCGTTGTCGTTACGCCTGATACGGATTCTGACAACGACGGGGGCGATTCTGTCGTTGGATTCTGAGAAGGAACTCTCTTTTCGCCAAGCGACCTATCATGGTCGGCCCATTTGCGTCGGTTTATTTCACCTTTTGACGTCGTATGCTTTTGGCGCGCGGTTGTCGCGCTGGCGTGGAATCGTCGGTCTGTTGTCCCACGAGAGAGTT
>CAMZHY010000125.1 GCA_947307005.1 uncultured Planctomycetaceae bacterium | reverse complement strand
CATGCCCGTCGGATAAGTGTCGCGTAGATCAGTCTTAACGATGAACGGAAGTTTTGCGATATCGTCGAGCGACTGGATCGAACTCGGGTCGACATTGTTTTTGGCAAGTAGATCGCGATACCATTTGACGTTGTCGTAAGTATAACGAAAACGCTTTAAGAACTTCTGGTTCTGAATGATTCGCAATCGTTCGACCGGCATGAAGTCCGCCGACGAGTTCATCGCATATTTATGCATGAGGATAACCTTATGACTTCTAAGTTTACAAAGGCGTTCAGTTAAGCCTTTCGCCACAGCCGACGCGGCGGGCGAATATCCAGTCCATTCTATTACATTTGGCGTCTTTGTAAAGCGAAGGCGCAAGATATTATTTGCGGCTCGTCGACGATTGGCGTCCTAACGCTACGTCGTTCTATAATCGGCGTTTTAGAGGACTTTGGCGGAATAATTAATACTTTTTTTCTTAAAGAACAGGTAAAAACGCCTCACGAGCCCTTTTTCGCCGAAATTTTTTTGTTTTTTTGGCGAAAATTCAAGAAATTACCGTTGTTTAACGTTGACGTCGCTTTTTTAGGTCGATAAAAATACATCAGAAGATCAACGCGCGGTCGGTTCTTACGCGAGAATCGCCGGGTAGAGCGCGTTCTAATTCGCCCTCGTTCAGAACGGTTGCGTTCTGCGATAGAATTCAAGGCGAATTTGCGGCGCAGTTTGGGTTCGTTCGATTTCCTCGTTGAAAACTGCGCGCGACGCTCAAATCATAGCGTTTAACCTGCGGTTCCGTTCCCGTTTAGATCGAGATTCCGCGCGTCGACGATCGACAAGCGTTTGGTACAACTTTTTTCCCTCCTAGAAGTAAGGAAAACACACATGGCTAAGAAAACCGCTAAGCCCGCCGCCAAGGCCGCCGCTAAGCCCGCCGCCAAGACCGCGGCCAAGAAATCCGCGAAGGGCGAACCCTTCAAGCCCTTGACCAAGACCGAGATTATCCAGAAAATCGCCGACGCGTCCGGACTCGCCAAGAAAGACGTCGCCGCCGTTCTCGACAATCTTTCCGCCGTCATCGCGGAGAGCATGGGCAAGGGCGACGACGCCACGTTCACGCTTCCCGGTCTGATCAAGATCGAAAAGCAGCATGTCGCCGCGAAACCGGGTCAGAAGAACGTTCCCGACCCGTTCCATCCTGGCAAGACGATCGATCGTCCCGCGCGTCCGGCGCACTACAAGATCAAGGTCAAGGCCCTCAAGGCCCTCAAGGACATGGCGTGATTTTCGCCTTCCGTCGCGTCTCTGCGGCGCGACGCGTTCCTAGAAAAATCCAGCGGGCGTCGTCCTTTGGGGCGGCGTCCGCTTTTTTGTCGACCTTTCTAAGCGCGTTGAACGCGATTCTCCGACCAACCCGTTTCACCGTTCTTTCGACTTCGTTCCCTTTCGCGACAGGAACCCGCGATATACGACTTGACGCCTTGAAGAAAACCGGCACAATATACCCCCGGTCAGGCGAAGGACTCGCGCCGACGCCTGTTCCGCGTTTTCGCGGGTCTTTTCTCTTTCGGCGTCAAGCGGCGCCGAGGTCGGGACCCTTTTACGACTGAGCCGCCGGGGTGATCTATGTCTGAATCGTCTTCTTTCCGCTACACTAAGCCGAAGCGCGTCCTTCTCAAACTTACGGGCGAGAGCTTTTGCCCCGCGAATCAGCGCGGCGTTTGTATGGACTCCGTGAATCGTCTCGCGGAGCAGATCGTCAAAATTGCGAAGACGGGAGTTCAGATCGCCGTCGTCATGGGCGGCGGCAACATCCTTCGCGGAGCCCAGTTTAAGGCGTCGGACGGCGCGAATTCGCTCAAAGAGAGAACCGCGCATTATATGGGAATGTTGGCGACCATCATGAACGGACTCGCGCTTCTCGACGCGATCGAAGCGTTGGGACAACCGGCGCGCCTCGCGTCCGCGCTGGAGGCGGATAAGGTCGCCGAGCCGTACGTCAGCCGCCGCGCGATCCGTCACCTTGAGAAGGGGCGCGTTATGATCCTCGCGGGGGGCACGGGCAGCCCGTTCGTCACGACGGACACGGCGGCGGCGCAGCGCGCGCTTGAACTTGAATGCGACGTAATCCTCAAAGCGACGAAGGTTCGCGGCGTCTTCAGCGCCGATCCGGAGAAGGATCCTAACGCGAAGTTCTATCCGGAACTAACGTTCGACGAGGCGCTAGGGCAAAAACTTGGCGTGATGGATTTCCAAGCGTTTGCGAAATGCCAAGGTCACAACCTTCCGATTATGATCTTTAACTTCCGAGAAGACGGCAATCTTGAGCGCGCCGTCGCGGGCGAACACGTCGGAACGATCATTCACGACTGACCCAAACAAAAACGCCGCCTTCGCTAAGAAAGCGGCGTTTTTTAACGTTTTATCTTATCGGTCGCGTCGCGCTTTTTCTACGGCAGACGATACCAAATGTTCGAACCGGCGCCGCAGAGAACGACGCGTCCCGTGTTGACGAGGCGTCGCAGAATCGCCGCGGCCGCCGCTTGCGTGAGACGCAGTTCCTGTTCGACGTCGGCGCGGGTAATCGTGCCGCGCGTCGCCAGCATTTGCAACGTGAGCCTTTCGCGCTCCGAAAGGAGCTGAGGCGGGCGGACGGTCGTCGAGGCGCCCCCGAGGGTTGGCGACGCGACGCTCATCGCGTCGCGAATCGTCGTCATGCGGCGTGCGCGAACGGCCGGCTCTCGCTCGGCGACGACGAACTCCGATTTCGTCTCCGGCTCTTTAACGATCAGCGTCTCGGAACGCTTAACGCGTTCCTCACGCGTCGGTTGCGCGGCGTTGTAAAGCGTTGTTTTGAAAAAGTTTTCCGTCGCTTCAAATTTCGGGCGCGCTTGACGTCTCGCGTACGCTTGGAAAATTTTTCTAATTCCGGAACCGCACGATTCGACGTATTCGAGAAGATAGAAGATATGCGCCAGCTTCGGGTTGCGAGGAGCGCAGACTCCGAGGTTAAGCTCGCCGACGACCAGTCCGTTCGGCAATCCGCCGGGCGAAACGATCTCCACGCGGTCGTGATAATGTCGCGCGAGGGTCCGCGAAGGAACGCTGTAATCGCGGTGTACGATCGCGTTGAGGAGCGCCTCGCGCAGAATTTCGGCGGGATAATCGCGAAAGTCGCCGCGATTCGCGCTGCGAAGCTTGTCGTTGGCGCGATTGAAGACGTTGAGGAAATCAAACGCGTCGAGATATTGACGAAGAATCGAACCGCTAAGTTCGAGCCGATCATGGATTTGATTCTCTAACGCTCCTTCGAAGAACGCGAGTCGAATCGTCGAAGGGCACTGATCCGAAAGGAGCGCCGCGAGGTTCGTGAACGTTCCTTCGTCGTCAAAAAGTCCTAGTTCGTGAAAACGACTCTCGCCGAACTCGACCTTCTCTTCGTCAAAAATCTTTTGCGCCTGCGTGAACGTGAGCTCCTGTATGGGCGAACGTTCGCGTTCGTAAGAGCCGTCGCCCGACTCCTCCAACATTGCGCGGAGCTTGCGATTTGACGGCGTGACGACGCGTCCGTTTTCCGCGATCGGCGTTCCCGCCGGGACGAGTCCGAGATCGGCGAGCCAGTAGGGGCGCGAACCGCCCCTTGAAACGGTCGCGACGACGACTTCGCGATCGTCGCGTGTTTCAACCCGACAGTCGAGGTACGGTAAAACGTTGGGACGAATGCGTTCTCGCGCGAGCGTCGCGACGCGCTCGGCGATTTCGCGCGCGTTTCGAGCGCCGTAACTTCTGCCGAACTCGTCGATTCCGACGTAAATTCGCCCTCCGTCCGCGTTGGCGTACGCGACGATCGCGCGCAGCGCCGTGTCGTTAAATTCACGCTGATATTCCACGTTTTTTTCTTCTGACGACATTTTTCTCTCCGCACACGCGATCAACCGCTCTACGCGTCTAAGAGCGCGCCGACTTGGCGAATTCCCCGCGTCGCACGTCTCGGCGCCGAGGAGTTTGAGTCGACTTGCGAGCGCGCGATTCCGAGCTAACCTATCGTAAAATCCCGATTTCAGCGAACGCTCGACGCCGATTATAGCGCCGGGCGCGTCCGAATCAAGTGTTTCTTGCCGCGTTGGACAATCATACGTTTTGAATTCTTCGCTTTAGCCGTTTAATCGTTACAAAACGTAGAAATTTGAAGATATCGCCTTATTATGAGAAGATATCGAAAAAATTTACTTTACAAAGAAAAGAAAAAATGGAAAATATATGCTAGTAAATGAGACGGCGCCGACGCAGGGGCGTCTCGCCGTCGTTTGGAAAGATTTCGCCGCGTGAACATGGCGGCGACGGAATATTGTTTAAGACGAGAAAGCTCGGCGCCGGTTCGCGCCGGCGCGTGTTTTAGGAGTGATGAAATGAGATTCAGCGGTTGTGTTGCGTCGCGCGTCGTTATGGTCGTCGCGATTTTGACCTCGGTCGTTTCGGCTTATTCTTTTGACGGATTGGGGAGCGGCGCGTTGAGCCAGAACCTCGACGATACTTCCTTCTTCCCCGGTCAAGCGCTGACGATGGGGACGCTTAACGCGAGCGATCGTTACGCGTCGAGTTCCGCCGCCGCGAGTTATTCGGAATGCCTTGGTTGCGCGGCCGACGCCGGAGCCGTCGAGTTTGCTTCGCCCGTCTTCGTCGAGCCTTTTGTCGCCGCTCCGTTTGTTTACGATAATTTCGCGACGTTTACGACTTTCGAATGGCCCGGATACAGCTACGTCTACGACTCTTGGGTTCCGGCGCGCCGTCATCCGGTCGCGCGATTCGTCAATCGCGTTCGCCCCGTTCGCCGCGTTCTCTCGCGCGTTCGCAACATCGTCTCGCGCGATTTTGATTATTGCCGTCCCGCTTACGTTTGCGATCCTTGCTGGTCTTGCGCCGACGTTTGCGATCCTTGCGCGATCGCGACGGACGTCTGCGATCCTTGCGCCCTGACGGCCGGCTTCGCGCCCGTTTCCGTCTTTGCGCCTCGTCCTTGCTGCGGTTACGGATATTATCCGGGCGAAGTCAACGAACTCGACGCCAAGACGGGACTCGCTAAGAACAAGGGCATCGCCGCCGCCGCCGATTCCGCGTCGGACGAAACGACCGCGCCCGCTCTCGTTCCGAAGACGATCTCCACCGACGACGGAGACGACGTCCAAGAATCGGATCCGAACCTGCAGTACGATAGTACGAAGGACCTTAACACGAAAGGCCTTGGTTCCGCCGTCGACGAGGGAGGTTCCGCTCAAGACGTTCTGGAAACTGTTCCGACCCCCGCTCCGAACCTCAAGGGTTCCGGCGTCATTCGTATGCTCGTTCCGGAAAACGCCGTCGTCTACGTCAACGGTTATCGCACGAAGCAGAAGGGCGATCTCCGTTCCTTTGCGGCGCGCGAACTTGAAATTGGTCAGACCTATACGTTTGAAGTTCGCGTCGTCGCGTCGATCGACGGAACGCTCCGCGAAGAGGTCAAGAACACGACGCTTGTCGCCGGAGAAACCGCGTCCCTCGCGTTCGATTTTAGAGGCGACGAAGTTTACGCGCTCAACCGCTGAGAAGCGTTTTAACGGGATTTGAATCCCGTCTAGGATGGCGTTTTAGATAAATAAAGCGCGGCGCCGAGGTTTTTCGGCGTCGCGCTTTTGATTTAGTCTAGAGCGGGCGCGTTTGACAAGCGCTTTTCGTTATGAGAAGAAACAAGCCGCGTCCTTTCGGCAAAGGAAGGACGCGGCTTTTAATTAAGCGTCGACGTTTGAGACGCGCGGGGAATCACGCGAGCTCGGAGATCGCTTTGAAGTCGTCTTTGAGCGAGCGGTAGAGCTTCTGGTAGACGGGGAAGGCCTTGTCGTAAAAAGTCTTGGATTCGGGGTTCGGCTGAAGTTCGGAGACGGACGAGATCGTCGCGTCGCACGCTTCTTGAATGTTGGCGTATTCGCCGCCGCCGACGGTCGCGAGGAGCGCGACTCCGAACGCGGGGCCTTCTTCAGAGTTGGGCGTCACGACGCGCGCGTTGAACGCGTCCGCCTGAATCTGACGCCAGAAGGGGCTCTTCGCGCCGCCGCCCGTCGCGCGAATTTCCGCGACGGGGACGTCCAGACCGCGGAAGATTTCAATCGCTTCTCGCAGCGAGAAAACGACGCCTTCCATGATGGAGCGCACGACGTGTCCGCGCGTGTGCGCGAGCGTGAGTCCAACGAAGCAGCCGCGCGCGTTCGGATCGGCGTGAGGGGTGCGTTCACCGCTAAGGTACGGAAGGAAGAAGAGTCCGTCGGCGCCGACGGGCGTTTTCGCCGCTTCGTCGCCGAGGAGCGCGTAAACGTCTTGACCCGCCGCGTCGGCGCGTTCGCGAAGTTCGCCGCAGAGCGCGTTTCGGAACCATTGGAGCGAGCCCGCGGCGGAGAGCGTGACGCCCATCATATGCCATTTGCCGCGAACCGCGTGACAGAAGGTGTGAACGCGCCCGAGCGGATCGTACCGGACCTCGTCCGAATGAACGAACGCGACCCCGCTCGTCCCGAGCGACGTCGAAAGCGCGCCGGATCGGACGATTCCGACTCCGATCGCGCCCGCCGCGCAGTCTCCCGCGCCGCCGACGACGACGCAGTCGGTCGTGAGTCCGAGCGCGTCCGCGGCGGACTGCGTGAGGCGTCCGACGACGTCTTCCGACTCGCAAACGGTCGGCAGCAACGATTCGTCAAGTCCGAGCGCGGAGAGCGTCTCTTTCGACCAGCGTCGTCCGGCGACGTCGAGGAGCAGCGTTCCGCTCGCGTCGCTTACGTCCGAGACGTATTCGCCGGTCAGACGGCGGCGGATTTCGTCTTTCGGAAGAAGAACTTTGGCGACTTTGTCGAAGTTTTCAGGCTCGTTGTTGCGAAGCCAAAGAATTTTCGGCGCGGTAAAGCCGCTCATCGCGGGGTTGGCGACGAGTTTTATCAGATTTTCGCGCCCGCCGACGGCCTCTTCGATTTCAACGCATTCTCGCGCGGTCCGTTGGTCGTTCCAGAGGATCGCGGGACGAATCACGGCGTCGTTCTTATCGAGGAACACGGAGCCGTGCATCTGCCCGGAAAGCCCGATTCCCTTGACGTCCGACCCTTTGACGTTGGCTTTTGCCAGAACTTGGGGAACGACGCGAACGACGGCGTTCCACCAGTCGTCGGGATTCTGCTCGCTCCACAGCGGACGCGGCGCGTAGCATGGATATTCCCCCAGACCGGAGGCGAGAATCGTTCCGTCCGCCGAAACGGCGAGGACTTTAGTTCCCGACGTGCCGACGTCGATCCCGAGATAAACGTTCATAACTCCAGCTCCTTTCTCGCGGAAGCGTCGCGCTCCGCAAATTCGTGTCGCGCCGCGCGTTTCAAGTCGTCGAGGGGCGCGGCGTCGGATCCCTCGTGCGAAACGACCCCTTTAATATACGCGACGAGCGTCAAAACTCAACGGCGCGACGAGTTTTTGCGACTTTTTTTCACAACGTGGTTATCGCCGTTCTTTCGAGAGCGCGCCTTCGACTGTTCAAACGCGGGGAAGGGGATATAATAAGCGCTCGGCGCGGGCTTGACAAAGAGCGTCGAGCTTGTCGAGAAATTCGAGGTGACAAATGGCGATTGAAGAGTCGAAGTATATTTATCTGGACAATAACGCCACGACGCGCGTCGCGCCGGAGGTCGTCGCGACGGTTGGCGAGTATCTCGAAAAACGTTTCTGGAACCCCAGTTCCATGTACGAGCCCGCGCTCGCGCTCGCGCGAGAACTCGACGCCGCCCGCGCGTCCGTCGCAAAGTCGCTCGGCGCGTCGTTTCCAGACGAAATCATCTTTACCTCGTGCGCGACAGAGAGCAACAACGCGGCGATTTTCGGCGCTCTTCGCGCCGCGATCAAGGCGGATCCGAATCGGCGTCGCGTCGTGACGACGGCGGTCGAGCACCCCGCCGTGATCGAGGTTTGCCGACGTCTTGAAAGGGACGGCTATCCCGTCGATTGGATCGGCGTCGACGAGAACGGCGCGATCGACGTCGCCGCGTTCGTCCAGGCGCTCAGACCCGGCGAAACCGCCGTCGTTTCGGTGATGCACGCGAACAACGAGACGGGCGTCGTCTTTCCGATTGAAAAACTGTCGCGAATCGTTCGACAGACCGACCCGAAAATCGTTTTTCACTGCGACGCGACGCAGTCGGTCGGGAAATTGCCGATCGATCTGTCGCTTGATCCTTTGGGGAGCGTCGCGTCGTTTCCGGGCGCGTTCGGCGCGGTCGACGCGCTTTCGCTCAGCGGTCACAAGATTCACGCGCCGAAGGGCGTCGGCGTTCTGTTCATGAGACGGGGAACGGCGTTCGAACCGTGGCAGCTCGGCGGTCATCAGGAACGCGGTCGCCGCGCCGGCACGGAGAACGTTCCTTACGTCATGGGACTGGCGAAGGCGCTGGAACTGGAAGTCGCCGATCTAGAGGAGACGGGCGCGCGGATGGCGCGGCTGCGCGATAAATTGCAAGACGCGCTCGAGACGCGGATTCCTTACCTTCGGGTCAACGGAAAAAATTCTCCGCGAACGCCGAACACGCTCAACGTCGCGATTTACGGCGCGGAAGGGGAGGCGATTCTTATGTTAATGTCGGAGCGCGGGGTATGCGTTTCGAGTGGGTCGGCGTGCACGTCGGGATCCCTTGAACCGTCGCATGTTCTTTCAGCGATGAAAGTTCCGTCGGGCGCGCT
>CAMZHY010000124.1 GCA_947307005.1 uncultured Planctomycetaceae bacterium | reverse complement strand
GCAACGCCACTGCTTCCAGAGTTTTCCGACTTCAGGATTGTTCCGAACCAACTTAACGAAATCGCCGTCAAGTTCTTTGCCTGTTTTCTCTTTATACGCGGCGGCGAAACGTTCGCGACAACCGTCGCAGAAACAGGAGTCGTCGTCTGGAAAACGAATGTAGTCGAAATGAACGCCGTCGACGTCGTAGTTAAAGGCGACCTCCTCAAGCGCCGCCTTCTGAAGCGCGCGGTTGAGAGGATTAGAAGGACAGAGCCACGGTTTCTCTTCACCGGCGGAGTCGCGTTGGAGTCTTCCCTCCTCGCTCATCTTATCGAGGAACCATTTCGGCGAGTTTGACGCGTTAAAGCAGACCATCCAAGCGTGAACCTCAAC
Organism: uncultured Planctomycetaceae bacterium; assembly: GCA_947307005.1. Classification (GTDB taxonomy): domain Bacteria; phylum Planctomycetota; class Planctomycetia; order Pirellulales; family Thermoguttaceae; genus RUG369. The sequence goes on along the minus strand of CAMZHY010000124.1, from coordinate 8,403 downwards.
CCCGTATTTTTTACCGGCTGCGACCGCCTGCGCAATTTGATCGCCATACTGTTCGACAACGGGAGCTACAGGCAGAACTTTACTGTCGTAGTACGCGGCGCCGCCCCAAAGCATGTTGGGAATCACGCCGTTAAAACCGGCGTCGGCAAGCGCCTTCATAGAACGATCCCAGTCGCCGCGCCAGATTCCGCAGCCGGAATGTTCCCACCAGAGTCGACCTTCGCCAGAACGCGACGGCTGAGCGGCGCAAAATTCGTGGACGAGTTTCGATTTAATATCGAGAAGAATCGCGCCGAGTCGACGGAGTTCAAGAAGGTTCGGTTTCTTGTCGTCGACGGCAAGGAGCGTCGCGACGTCGACGATTGTTTTCTCTTTCGCGGCGAGTTCCGTCTTGAGACGCTTTAACGTCTCGGCGCGAACGCTTGTAGTATCCGCGTACGGTTCGGCTCCGATTGAAAAAAGAGAAAGCCAATCCTGACGAACGACGTTTCGGGAGCTTTCGGGAGAGATTTCGAACCCAAGGGACGTCAAGAGCGTTTTTTTCGCGTCAAATCCTTCGCTCATAAGAACGTGAGAACAGTACATTCCGTTTCCGCTGAGAACGATCGCCGGATAGTTCGTCGCCCTGCCGTCCATCGTCTGCCACATCGCCAGCGCTCGCGCTTTATTGCCGCCGATCAGCGGAGAAACTCGAGACGACTGAAACTCTTCGTCTAGCGCGACGTCGAAAAGATTCCACGAATTTTGCGGTAAAAACTCGGGAAGAACGGCGCCGCTTCGCTCGGCGGCGGAAAGAATCTCGGAAGGAACTTTCATTCCCGCGAGTTCGATCTTCTCCTGTTTGCAACTCACAAAGCCTTTGACCTTAACGCCAATCTTTCGGAGCAGTTTCTCCGGCGCGTTATAGCAGAGGATGAGAAAACCGCCGTCGTCAACATACTGGCAGAGCGAATCGATCGTTTCGTCGGAAAGTTTGCCGCCAATCGCAAGGATTACGGCTTTATAGGAACCGAGGACGTCAGGCGTCGCGTCGTTTACGTTCAGACGTTCGCAAGGAAGTCCGCACCGTGAGAAGAGATTCGCCGTCGAATTAATGTAACTCAGGTCGGAACCCTCGTATCCGTCAAGCGCCGCAAACGCGCAGCGCGTCGCGCGAAAAGCGCGAAACGAAACGGTCGCGTTCGCCTCGCCCCCGTGCCAGAAGGAAAAACGAACAAGATCGACCTTCTCCAAACCGCCGGGCTCTCCTTCCGTTCTCGCGCCTCGAGACGAAAAGAGAATCTCGACGCGACCGTTTCCGCCGCGCGTCGTCTCGCCGGTCATGCTATACCACCCGTTCCCGCTGTGAAAATAAAGCGTGACGGAACCAATCGCCGAAGGATCGTCTACGTCGGCGACAAGCTCGTAGTTGGAGAACTTTGAGCAATCCGTCTTAAAAGGGAGATCGAGATAGCTGCGATCAAGTTCGGGCTTATCCTTAAAGGGCAATTTCAGCGTGTTCTTTTCAACGTTAAAATCAATCAGTTCGACGAGGTTGGCGCCGTAGAAGGAATCAAAAAAATCCTCCGAAAGGAGAAGTTTTTGAGCCGTCTCTTCCGTAAAACGATTCTCTTCGGCGGTCGCCGGATCGACTCCGAAGACGTTGAAAAGAAACGCGGCGCAGGCGAAGATCGCTAAAGCTGTACGTTGCATCGTCTTTTCCCCATATGCGTTGTTAAACCAAGATCGGTCGTCGCGTCGGAAGCGCTCATTCGCCGACCGACGTTCCTTCGGCCTCTTTTTCAATCGCGGCGTTTTCAAACGCGATGCGACGCTCGCGATCTCTACGGAACGTGCAGAAGGCGGCAAGCCCGACGCAGAACGCGCCGACAATCCACGTCATTCCGAGGACGATAAACGAGTATTTATATCCCATTTCTATCCCGAATTGTTTGACTAAAGCGCCGACCATCTGACTCGACCACGCGCCGATAATAAACGCGAAGAAAATCATAAACCCAACCGTTGTCGAACGATATTTTGACGGAATCGTCTCGAACACGGACGCGTGAGTGTTGCATTCGTAGAAACCGCGACACGCGCCCATAAGGAAGAAAAGCGCGTAGACTGCGGAAACAGAGCCGACGGAACCGATAAAGGCGACCGCCGGCGCGCCGAGCGCCATCGCGACGAACTGTTGCTTCGGGCGGTAAGTCGGACGCGTTTTCGCGATATGATCGGAGAGCCATCCGCCGAGATAGATGCAGCCAAACGCGGCGATATGGTGCCAAAACATGCCGTTAAAACCGGCGGACGTCTGACTCAAGTTAAACTTCTCTTGAAGAAACTTCGGCACGACGTTTAGATACGCGTTGTTGACGAAAACGATTGCGGTAAAGCCGACGGTCAACAGCAGCGCGGACGGATTGCGGAAGATCATCTTAAGAAATTCGACGACGGACGGTTTTTCTTCAGTTTTGGGAACGTCAATCTCGGTTCCCTCGGCAAACTTAACCGTTGAAGGATCCTTCAGTCGGAAAATAAGCAAGATTCCAATAACGATACTCGCCGCGCCAAAAGTCCAGAACGTCCCGCGCCAACCGAAATGTTCGCAGATCCACGCGGCGATAAAACCGCTGAAAATAACGCTCAAATACACCGCCGTCTGGTGAACCGAAAGCGCAATCGCACGCGTTTCCTTGTGATACGACGCGATTAAACTCGTCGACGCCGGTCCGTAAAACGCCTCGGCGACCACCAGCCCGATGCTGTTGAAAACGATCATTCCAAGGAGTCCGGTCACGCAACCGGTGCAGATCGTCGCAACGCTCCAGCAAAGGAGACATCCAATAAGCAGTTTTTTCTTATTGAATCTATCGCCGACATAACCCGCAAAAGGAACGATAAGCGCCATCAACGTAAACATCACGGTTCGCGTCGAATACAACTGACTGTCCGTAAAACCTAAAGCGTCTTGAATCGACGTTGCGACGATACCGTAAATCGCGCGATCCGACTGATGGAAGAAATACGCTAAGAAGAGGAGGATAAGGAGTTCCCAACGATAACCCGGCGAAATTGTCTTAACGCGTTTCTGGAGAACGGCTTTTTCGTTTTCTTTGAGGGTCTCTTGATCTTGCGACGCGGAAGTCATACGGATTTTCCTCGGTTTCGACGCAAAGCGTCGTAAAAAATAAAGTTTCGATGTTTCAATCCTCCGAACCGTTCTTACGGACGATTCGGTCAAACGTTTCCCCAAAATTTCCGAAGCCGCGACGCGGCGGTTTCGGGAGAAATCGGATTAATGTCGATTCCGGAACCGTGCTCGTACCCGGCCTTCTTAACAAGGCTCGGCAGAATCGTAAGGCGCGGACGGAATACGCGCGCCGCCTCTTCGAAGTCGGAATTGACGCGATAGGGGGCGTTCGTCATAACGACGTTATAGTCAAGAGGCGCCGTCGCGGTAGGAACTTGTTTTTCATACGCGCGTTGAAGCGCGAGAACAGCGTTTCGCGCCGTCCGCGCAAGCGCGTCGAGTTTATTGGAGTCGTAATCCTCAAAAGGCTCGTCGGAACGCGGACATATCTCCATCTGAATAGGAAAACGGCTCGCGTAAGGACAGTAAAGAACGAACTCCTCCATCGCGGCGACGACGCGTCGTCCGTCCGCGAGTTCAGCGCGAAGGAGCGCGTCCCAGAACGAGTCCGTCTCGCCGACGGCGCGGCGATTCTTCTCGTAAAGGGCGACGCGTTCGAGTTGAAAATGAACGTCGTCGGGAGTTAGCGGGCTGGCGACGATCTGACAGTGCGAATGAGGCTGCGACGCGCCCGCGCCGACGCCGACGTTCTTAAAAAAGAACGCGTGGGCAAATCGACCGCTCGCTCGAAAGTCCCGAAGGCGACTCTGGAGAAGTCGAAACGCGAGGCCAACCTCAAGCGCGGTCATTTCGCCCCAACCGCGAAGATGACGATTCGTGTCGGCGACGACCTCATGACGACCGACGGCGTCAATCTTTTGAAAAAAACGCTCGGAAGGAGAAAGCTCGCCGCTGCGAAACCGTCGACGCGGCTCGCTAAAATCCAGCGCGTCCGCGCCGCGTTCCGAAAGGCGAAAGGCGGGATACTTGTTCTCAAACGCGCGAGCGCGCCAAGACGGTCCTTGGACGCCGCAAGCGTCGCCCCCGCTCGCGACGACATAGTCGCTGGGATAATCGCCGTTCGCGCAAGAATCGCGGGGAATAACGGCGGCGGTTGTCGGCGTCGTAAGCCCTTCGTTTCCCGGACAGAACGCGCACTGATAATCAGCGTCCCTTTCACAAGGTTCGCGAGCGCCGCGTTCTACGCCGTCAGTCTCAAAATCGGAAGGACGTTCGTTCCGTCCCTCGGCAATCAAAACCCAGCGCTCGGTCAGAGGATCGAGTCGAAATTCGGAATCATATGCCCGCGTTTCAGAAGAAGCGACGGACGATTCTTCACTTTTCAATTCCCCTACTCCCATTCGCGAAATCGCGCTTCAACGAGTCGCGTCCAGAAAACGAAAGCCCGCTCTTGATAAACGTCCGCGCCGTCTCGCGACGCGAACGCTAGGCAAAAGCGGGCGAATCAAAAACATAGTCGATCGACTTTCTATGAAGTCGTTCGTTCGGAACACAAAGCAATCATCTGGTCACAGTGTGATAAACGCGACCAACGCCGGGAACGCTGATCTTGAAACGCCCCTGTTCGTCGGGCATGTTCCACGGCGTCCCGTCCCAGTCGTAGGAACTCGGACGATAGGACATATCGGACTTGAGCAGATCGTCCCACGTAATCTTCTTGCCGGTGTAGCACGCTTCGCGCGACATGATTCCCATCATCGTCGCCTTCGCCATGTAGTCGCCATTGTTGATCGTGTCGATCTTGCCGCGAATCGACTTGTAAAGTTCGATATGTTCGAGCGTGTACATATCGGAACTGACAGGTTGCTGCTCGTATACGACTTTGCCGTCGAGATCGGTAATACGACCGCGACCGAGAATCCGCGCATAACCTTTCGTACCGGCGAAGTAGGCCTGGTTCTCGCCCCAGCAGCCGTCTTGCTGACGGCAATAGGAGTAGAACGTCGTGCCGTTCGGATATTCGAAGACGGACGCCATCGAGTCGTAGATGTCGCCGTATTCGGGCTGCTCGGTGCGCTGCATGCGCGCGCCAAGACCGTAGCACGTGGCGGGAGGAACGTCGCCCATCGCCCAAAGCCCCTTGTCGAGAGTATGGACGTGCTGCTCGATGTTGAAATCGCCGGAAAGCCAAGCGTAGTTGTACCAGTTTCGAACCTGCGCCATCATTTCGGTGTCGCCCTCTTGACGCGGACGAGTCCAGAGTTTGCTGGTCAGGTAGGTCAAACGAGCGGAGGTGATATCGCCGATCGCGCCGTCGCAAACGCGCTGCATAATATCCTTGACGTTCAAATCATATCGCCAGCAAAGACCGGAAACAAGCGTAAGTCCCTTTTCCTTGGCAATCTTCGAAGATTCCATAACAGACTTGATTCCGAGCATATCCGTCGCAACCGGCTTCTCGCAGAAGACGTGCTTGCCTTGTTCGACGGCGTAAGCGAGGGAACGATAACGGAACCCCGGCGCTTCGCAGAGAAGAACGAGATCGCACGCGTCGACGACGTTCTTATACGCGTCCAGACCGGCGAAAACGCGATCTTCAACGTCGATACGATCCTCAAACGCCGTCTTTAGTCCTTCAACCGCGCCTTGCGCGTTCGGCATAAACGCGTCGGCGACTGCGACGATTTTCGTATTGGGATCGGCGTTGAGCGTATTGGCGGCGGCTCCGCGTCCGCGACCGCCGCAACCGATAAGGCCGACCTTAATCAGATCGGATTCGCCCGCATGAACGCGCGGAACTGCAACAGAAAGCGCGGCGACGCCGGCCGCGCTCGCCTTCAGAAAATTACGTCGGGAAATACTCATGATCGTTCTCCAAATATCTCAAACAGTTGTAAAAACGTCGACGCATAACGCGTTGAAACGTCCGCGCGTTTCCAACGGTCGTCGGAACGCGAAGTGGGAAAACAAGGCTTAATCAAAGTCTTGTGAAAAAAATACGCTATCGCGAAACGGTATGATAAACCGATCCAAGACCGGGGATTTGCACCTTAAGCCGCCCCTGTTCGTCGGGAACGTTCACGGGAACGCCATTCTCGGTATAGTCGCTCGGAGCGTATGATTTATCGGAATTAAAGGCTTCGTCCCAAGTCATTCTGGCGCCGGAATAACACGCTTCGCGTCCGAGAATCCCCATCATGGTCGCTTTCGCCATGTAGTCGCCGTTGTTGATCGTGTCGATTTCGCCGCGAATTGACTTGTAAAGCTCCTGATGCTCGATCAGATACATGTCGGAGGGAACATTCTGACGCTCGTAGATCACTTTTCCATCGAGATCCGTGATAACGCCGCGCCCCAAAACAGACGATACATATCCCTTCGTGCCCGCGAAACGAGCGTTGTTCTCGCTCCAGCAATCGCTCTGTTGACGACAGTATGAGTAGAGCGTCATGCCGCTGGAGTATTCGTAAACAGCCGCCATCGAATCGTAGATATCGCCGTATTCGGGCTGCTCGACGCGCTGCATGCGTCCGCCGAGACCGTAGCAGCAAGTCGGCGTGACGTCGCCCATCGCCCAGAGCGCCTTGTCGAGCGTATGGACATGCTGTTCGACGTTAAAATCGCCGGAAAGCCACGTGTAATTATACCAGTTTCGAACCTGAGCCATAAGCTCGGTATCTTCCGGGGCGTGAGGACGCGCGCTCGGTCTGCCGCCCATATAGGTCAGACGCGCGGAAGTCAAGTCGCCGATAACGCCGTCGAGAACTCGCTCCATAATGTCTCTGACGTTGAGATCGTAACGCCAACAAAGCCCCGAAACAAGCGTCACCCCCTTCTCTTTTGCGATATTAGCCGACTCAATCACGGAACGAATCGCAGGCGCGTCGACTCCGACCGGCTTCTCGCAGAAAACGTGCTTCCCCTGCTCGACGGCGTAACGAAGGGATCGATAACGGAATCCCGGCGCCTCGCAAAGAAGAACGACGTCGCAACAGTCGACAACGTCCTTGTATGCGTCAAGTCCGGAAAAAACGCGTCCTTCGACGTCTATTCTGTCCTCAAACTGCGTCTTGAGTCCTTCGACCGCTCCCTGCGCCTTCGGAAGAAAAGCGTCCGCGACGGCGTAGAGTTTCGTCGCGCCGTCCGCCGTGAGCGTATTGACCGCAGCGCCGCGACCTCGACCGCCGCAACCGATAAGCCCGACTTTAAGCTCGCCGCGCTCGCCCGCGTGAACCGGGGACAACGCCAATCCTGTGAAGACGGTGCCCGCAATCATCCTAGATTTCAAGAAAACGCGTCGTGTGGCGGCGGCTCCCATAGAATCATTCTCCTAAATACGTTCATCTGCCTTCCGCGCTGAAACGTCGTCGAGCGCGGACTAAGATGGATTGTACAAACGCGACAATCCGATTTCAAGAGATTGACGCTTTATTTTACAAAAATCAGCGCCGTGGAATCTTTGTTTTAGGATATCTCTGAAGAACGCCGACGACCGCGTCTTTGAGCGCCCTGTTTGTTCCGACCCCTTCTCGTCCCTCGATCGTCTCCCTGCCGGTCCAATCGCCAAAATACCCGCCCGCCTCACGGAGAATCGTCGTCATCGGCGCGGCGTCCCAAACCTCGAAAAACGGATCAATCATAATTTCGGCGCGCCCCGTCGCAACGAGATAATAACCGTAGGCGTCGCCCCACGTTCGGGTTAGGCGACACTTAACTTCAAGCTCGTCGTAAGCGCCTTCGCGCCCGACAAGATCGAAGTCGTAACAGTCGGTCGTGAGAAAAAGCGCGTCTTCAAGACGATCGACGCTCGAAACGAGAGCGGGGCGCGTCTTCGATTCGTCGTCAAAAATTTCCCAAGCGCCCGTTCCCTTGCCCGCCCAGACCCCGCGTCTCAGCGCCGGAAGCCAAATAACTCCGATCGTCGGATCCAAGGTTCCGTTTTGATCCGTTTTACAAACGCCAATGAGGTTCGAGTAGAACGGGACGCCGTGGATGAAGGATTTCGTGCCGTCGATCGGATCGAGAATCCATTGCCAGCCCGACGTTCCAGGCTTGTCGTCAAATTCTTCGCCGAGTATGGCGTCGTTCGGGAAGGCGCCGGCGATCATTTTTCTACCGAGTTCCTCCGCGCCTCGATCCGCCATCGTCACAGGGGTGCCGTCTTGTTTGTTCTCGACGCGAACGCCGGCGTCGAAATATCGAAGAGTCAACGCGCCCATCTCACGGGCGAGACGTTTTGCAAATTCACAACGCGCTTCCATAGTTAGACCTTTCGTTGAAAAATAGGGAAACGACGGATTAAGCGTCATTGTACTCCTTGCCAACCG
>CAMZHY010000123.1 GCA_947307005.1 uncultured Planctomycetaceae bacterium | reverse complement strand
ATATTATGGGGCTCGCGAAGGCGCTTGAGATGGAGATCGGCGACCTTACGGAGACGGGCGAGAGGATGGCGCGACTGCGCGACAAGCTGCAGAGCGCGCTTGAAGCGAGAGTTCCCTATCTTGTCGTCAACGGCAAGAATTCGCCGCGAACTCCAAACACGCTGAACGTCGCGATTTACGGCGCGGAAGGGGAGGCGGTTCTCATGCTCATGTCGGAACGGGGCGTCTGCATTTCGAGCGGTTCGGCGTGTACGTCGGGATCTCTTGAACCGTCGCATGTCCTTTCCGCGATGAAGGTTCCGGAAGGAGCGCTGCAAGGGAATTTCCGCTTTAGTTTGAGCCGGTATACGACGGAAGACGAGATTGACCGCGCGATTGACGCGTTTGTCGAGTCGGTCGAACTTGCGCGGCGCGCGTCGTCGAAATGGGATAACGACAAGGGAAAGCCGATCGCGTAATCTTGCGTTTCGCTTTTTGGCTTTTGCTCTTGCGAAAAGAGACGTTTTGGTTAAAATGACGTCAACGTTGCGTATTAAGGCGGCTCGCGGTCGTCTTTTTGATCGTGAAACGTCGTAACAAGATAATACTATATTATTTCCATTGTCTAACGGAGGCAAAATAATGAAACGCGCGAAGATCACCGTCATCGGCGCTGGGAACGTAGGAGCCACGTGCGCTCAGTATTGCGCGATGGCCGGTTTGGGCGACGTCTATCTTCTCGACATCCCGGTCACCAAGGACATGCCGAAGGGCAAGGCTCTTGACATTACGGAAGCGGCGCCGGTTCTCGGTTTCTCCGGAAGCGTTCATGGCACGACCGACTACGCCGACACGGTCAACAGCGACGTCATCGTCGTGACCGCCGGTATTCCTCGCAAGCCTGGCATGAGCCGCGACGACCTCCTCGCGACGAACGCCAAGATCGTCGGCTCCGTCGGCGAACAGATCAAGGCGACCAGCCCGAACGCCGTCGTCATCGTCGTCAGCAACCCTGTCGACACGATGGTTCAGCGCATGTGCGACGTCACCGGTTTCCCGCACGAGCGCGTTATCGGTCAGGCGGGCGTTCTTGACGCGTCCCGTTTCTGCGCCTTCATCGCGATGGAACTCGGCGTCAGCGTCCAGGACGTTCACGCGATGCTCCTTGGCGGTCACGGCGACTCCATGGTGCCGCTCGCCAGTTGCGCGTCTGTTTCGGGCATTCCCGTCACGCAGCTCATTTCTAAGGAACGTCTTGCCGAGATCACGCAGCGCGCTCGCGTCGGCGGCGGCGAAATCGTCAATCTCCTCGGAACCGGCTCCGCCTACTACGCGCCCGCCGCGTCGTCCATGAAGATGGTCAAGGCGATCGTCAACGACGAGAATCGCGTCCTCGCGTGCGTCGCGTACTGCGATCAGGAATACTCCGTCGGCGGTTATTACGTCGGCGTTCCGGTCGTCCTCGGCGACGGCGGCGTCAAGAAGATCGTTTCGCTCGACATGACGCTCGAAGAAAAAGCGCTCTTCGCCAAGAGCTGCGAGGCGGTTCGCACGAACGTCGCCAATATGAAGGAAGTTCTTGCTAAGGCGCAGAACTGAGCGCGGCTATAACGGCGCGTTGAACGCGTCGGGATCGTTACGAAAAGGAGCGGGCGCAAATGGGTAAAAAAACTCGTTTTGCGCTCGTTCTTTTTCTTTTTTTAAGCGTCTTGGGATGCGGCGCTGCAATTCTTTGGCGATTTTCGCCGACGGAAATTAACGCGCCCCCCTGCGCGTTCCACGAACTTTTCGGACTCTACTGCCCCGGTTGCGGTTCGACTCGCGCGCTTCGCCGCGTCATACGAGGCGACCTGATCGGCGCCTTCCGCTACAATCCGCTCTTTATCGCGCTTTCGCCGATTCTGCTCTTGGGCGCGATTTGTTTCTTTTACGACCTTTGGCGCGACCGCTTCCCTTATCGAAAGAGTTCGTTAACGATCGCTTACGTCTGTCTCGCGCTGATTCTCGTCTTTGTCGTCGCGCGCAATCTTCCCTTCGAATGTTGCGAATGGCTGCGCCCTCCGACGGGCGCCTGTCCCTGACGGCGCGTTTTTTTTGATACGGCGCGGCGTTTCTCTTTTGTAAAGGGCGATTTTGCGGTATAATCGAGACGAATCGCGGCGGCGCGAGCGTTTGGCGTCGGCGGCGGTTTGAGACGAATGAAACGCGAGGAAGAAATGAACTACTGTCCGCGATGCGGAACGCCGGAACAGACTGGGGCGCGATTCTGCCCCTCTTGCGGAAGACGTTACGATTCCGCCGTCGGCTCCTCTTTTTCTTGGAAAGGCGCGCTCAACTGGCGCCCGCTAGAAGCGGCGACGGAATACGTCTCGCGACTCCTCGAGCCGGTGAACGACGCGATCGAGCGCGCGCTTCGTCGCGGCGTCGACGCTCTGCTGGCGGAGAATTTCGCGGCGCCCTCTTATCTCGTTTGGAATATCTTAGCGCTCTTTTTTTGCAGCGTTCCCTGCGGGCTGATCGGCGTCGTTTATTCGTTGCGCGTGTTGCAGCTTCGGAAGAATCACGACGGGTCGCCGGTTTCCGCGTCGAAATACGCTAAAATTTGGCTCGCGCTCGCCGTCGTCTACTTTTTGCTGATTCGCGTTCCGTTTTTCCTGAGGATGCGCTTTTCATGAGCGCGTCGCGCTAGCGGAGCCGACTATGATTGATTGGAGTTTTTAATATGGGTAATTGCGCGCGTTGCGGCGCGGTTCTTGCCGAAGGAGCCGCGTTTTGTTCCGAATGCGGCGAACGCGTCGAAGCGAAAGAGTCGCTTCCTTTCTGCGCTCAGTGCGGAGCGGAACTTCCCGAAGGGGCGAGTTTCTGTTCGAGTTGCGGGGCTCCGCGAGGAGGCTCCGCGACGTCGCGGTCTCCTTACGCGGTTCATCCAACGTTGGAAACGAACGTTTCCGACTGCCTTGTTTGGTCGATTATTTCAACGCTTATCTTCTTCCCGTGGGGGGTGGGCGCGTTGATTTTTTCGTTGTTGTCGCGTAACGCGTCGGCCAATGGAGACTTTGCCGGCGCGGCGAGTTACGCCGAAGGCGCCCGCGTGTGGAACATCGTGCTTTGGGTCGTCGTTCTCGGCGGAGTTATCATCGTCGGCGCTATTTTTATCCTTATGGCGATTTTCGGATTATTTATCGCGGCTTAACGAAGAGAAATTGGGTTCGCGTTTTTCCCGCCGCAGCTCGACTGGGCTCGCGCGGGGCGGCGTAAGTAGGATGATTCAAAAGGAAGTTTAGAATATGAACACCGAGAAATCGAAAGTTTATTTTACCGATTTTCGCTGCGCGACGGACGAGGGTCGTTGCGACAAACTCAAGCGTCTGATAACCGCGGCCGGAATCGAAAAGCTCGATATGGACGGGAAATTTGTCGCGATCAAGATGCATTTCGGGGAGCTTGGCAACATGAGTTTCCTCCGTCCAAATTATGCGAAGGCGGTCGTCGATACGATTAACGCTCTTGGCGGGAAACCTTTTTTGACCGACTGCAACACGTTGTATCCCGGCAATCGAAAGAATGCGATCGAGCATCTGTACTGCGCTTGGGAGAACGGTTTTACCCCGCTGTCGGCGGGATGTCCCGTCATTATCGGCGACGGTCTTAAGGGAACGGACGATATCGAGGTTCCCGTTCGCGGCGGCGAGTACGTCAAAGAGGCGAAGATTGGCAGAGCGATCATGGACGCCGACGTTTTTATTTCGCTAAGTCACTTCAAAGGTCACGAACTCGCCGGCTTTGGCGGCGCTATTAAAAACATCGGCATGGGATGCGGGTCCAGAGCGGGAAAGAAGGAACAGCACTGCAACGGGAAGGCCGTCGTCGATCCTGAATTGTGCCGAGGCTGCAAAAGATGTCTGCGCGAATGCGCCAACGGCGGTCTGGTTTTTGACGAAAAAGCGCGCAAAATGACCGTCGATCAGAATAGCTGCGTAGGCTGCGGACGCTGCATTGGCGCCTGCAATTTTGACGCGATCGACTTTGCGCTCGACGCGGCGATCAAAGAGTTCAACTGCCGCATGGCGGAGTACGCCAAGGCGGTCGTCGACGGAAGACCCCATTTCCACGTCTCTATCGTTTGCGACGTCTCCCCGACCTGCGACTGTCATTCTGGGAACGACGTCGCGATTATTCCAGACGTGGGAATGTTCGCGTCGTTCGATCCTCTGGCGCTCGATTGCGCCTGCGTGGACGCCTGTCTAAAGCAGAAACCGTTGTCCGACACGCAATTGACGGACGAAATGGCAAAGCCGGGATTTGACGACCATCATGACTATTTTGAGAACGCCAATCCGAACGCGGAGTATAAAACCTGTCTCGCGCACGCGGAAAAGATCGGGCTTGGCTCTTCGAAATACGAGATTGTCGTCGTCAAATAAACCGAGGAAACGCGAGATTTAAGGCGGAACGCCGCGTTGCGGAGCGATTCTGTTCGCGACGGGGCGTTCCTTTGATTCGCCTTCCCGTTTGAGACTTACAGAAATTGAGGAGCAACGACGATGTTTTGCAGCGGTTGCGGGAACCCGTTGAAAGACGGCGCTAAATTTTGCGAGTTTTGCGGCGCTCCGGTGGACGACGCAAGGGCGGCGGCGCGCGCGCCCTCGATGGGAACCGGCGCGAGCGGCTCGCCCTTTGACGCGAAACCGTCGCCGTTCGACGCGCTTGGCGGTTTCAACGGCGGAACGTCGTTTCGAGAGGAGCAGGACGAAGAAGCGCGCAAACGCGTCGGTTCCGATTTCATGTGGCTTAACTTCGCGACCGTTTTTCTTTGCTGCTTTTTTCCGACGGCGTTGGCGGCGGTCGGTTTTTCGATTGCCGCGCGCTCCGCGAAAGGACGTTACGATTGGCCGACCGCCGGTTCGCGTTCAACCGTCGCCAGAACGTTGTTTTGGGTCAACCTAGTTCTCGCTATTATCGCTTATGGGTTCGTCGGGTTCGCCATGATGCTTCCTCCGACGGAGACGGACGAACCGAACGCAATCGAACGGCTGGAAGAAGGAATTGAGGACGCGTGGCGCGACGCGGAAATCGACGCTTCGAGTAAGGACGCCGTCGAACAAGACGATTCGGCAAACGTCGACGATTCCAAATGATCGATCGAGCGCTCTCGTCGAGGTAGAGAAGGGGTTGAAAAATGCGTTGTCCTAAGTGCGGCGCTGAGAATGGCGACGACTTTAGATTTTGCCGGGGTTGCGGCGCGTCGCTGCGCGAGGACGCTTCGCGGAACCCGATTCCGTCGCGTCCCGTCGATCACCTTTTCTGGAGCGTTCTCGCGACCTTTTTTATCTCGTTTTTATCGCTGATTCCGCTGACCGCCGCGATTATGGCGCGTCGCAGTTATGCGCAAGGCCAATACGAATTGGCGGAAAGACGCGCCGAACTCGCGCGGCGATATTTCTGGATCACGTTGCTTCTTGGATTCATTGTGACGAGCGTTTCCACCTATCAGAATTGGGATTTGATCGTCGACCAATACCGACAGTTTCAGGAAGCGCTTGAAATCGCGACGGGAGAGCGGCCAAAGAACGCCGACGCGCCGAACGTTGAAACCGTCGAGAAGACAAACGAGACTCCGACCGACGTCTCGAGCGAACTGAGCCTACCAGAGTCCGAGTCCGTCTCCGAGACGACCGCCGAACCGGCGGACGACTTGGTTCCGTCTCTGCCGTCGAAACCCACGGAAACCGAATCCTCGCCCGGCTCCCCGCGCGGCGCCGCGGCGAGCGACGAGCGCGGCGAAACGACGATCGAACGCCAGTCCCTCAATGATTTTCTTCGCGGCGGCGCTAAATGACGAAGCGCTGGAGCATCCGCGTCTTAACGGAACGAAGTGAAACAATGACGACCGTTTATCGCGTTCACGAATCTTATAAATGGAACGGCGCCGGCAGGTTTAACTCCGTCAAGCAGACGATTCCCGAAGGGGTGGAATTGATTCTGTATGACGCGCAGAATCCGGGCTCTTCGCTAGTTCCCCTTTGGTCGGATAGCTTCACCGTCGAGTTGAGGGAAAAGAGAAAGCCGATTGGCGACCTCATGGGGTTATATCCGGCTCTATTCGTTTCAGAAAGAGCGAGAGACGCGCTGAAAGACCTGCTCGAGAATAACGGCGAGTTTCTACCCGTTTATTGTGAAAAAGTCCCCAATATCGTCGCATTCCATACGACGCGACTCCTCGATCCCTTAAACAAGGAGAATTGCAAGTTTTCATACCTCGGCGAGGGAGATTCAAGACGTCCCGTTCGAGTGCGCGAGTATGATTTCATCGGTGAAAAAATAACGTCCTCGATTTTCAGAATCAAGGAAGATTCGGGGATTTTTGTTACCGACGAGTTCGTCGAGACCGTCCGGCAAAACGAGCTTAAAGGCTTCGGATTTCGTAAATTGTGGAATTCCGAACAGGGAAGAGTTCATTCGGAGATATCGATCAATAATCTTTTTCTGTCCGAAGAAGAGGATTATAACTGGTAACGAGTCCGTTTTATCCGCGTCGCTATTGATTGTAATCGGCTTAATTCGGATTATAATGCCAGAGCGACGGTGAGCGCTTTGCTTGACGAGCGTTGCAAGCATGGCGTTCGTCGTGAAATTGCGCTCTTTGTCGCGGGAGTTTAAGGGGAAAGGGCGCGTGAAAGAAAGGCGGGGCGACGGTGGGACGCAGTTCAATCTCGAAAACGATCGACACGGCGGGGAAGGACGCTCGATATGATTCTTGTGTGAAGAGGCTTCTTTCCGTAAAGATTATTCTCGCGTGGATTCTGAAAGAATGCGCGGTCGAGTTCAAGAACCTTTCCGTTTGGCAGATCGCCAAGGAGTGCATCGAGGGCGAGCCGCAGGTTTCGAAGGTCGCCGTCGACCAAGACGAGCTTGACGACGGGGAAGAACTTGGCGATCGGCAGATTGAAGGACTGAATGCGGAGGACGTTTCGATCAAAGAGGGCAAGGTCTTCTACGACGTCCGCTTTTCCGCGACGGCGCCCGGCGAGGAAGAACCCATTCAGCTGATAATCAACGTCGAGGCGCAAAACGACGACGAGACTCCGTACCCGTTGATTAAGCGCGCCGTTTATTACGTCAGCCGTTTGATTTCGTCCCAAAAGAACAAGGTTTTTGTCAAAAGTCATTATGAAAAGATTCGCAAAGTCTATTCGATCTGGATTTTGACGAACGCGCCCAAGGAAAAGGCGAACACGATAACGAGGTATCGGATTGTCGAAGAACCGATTGTCGGCGACGCTACCGAACTAGAGAGAGATTACGATCTTTTGACGATTGTCGTGTTGCGGCTGGGTTCTCCCGACGAGGCGGAATCCAAATCGATCCTGCGCCTTTTAGACGTCCTGTTGTCGGCGACGATGAAACCGGCGGATAAAAAATCGATACTTGAGCAAGATTTCGACGTTCCAATGACGACGTCGATGACCGAGGAGGTAAACAAAATGTGCAACGTATCTTCTGGACTCCGTAGACAGATCGAAAGAGAGGTCAGACAAGAAGCCGAAGCAGTAGGCGAAGCGAGAGGCGAAGCGAGAGGCGAAGCGAGAGGCGAGAAGCGTGGCGTAAAGCGCGCGACGTTGGAGACGCGGACGGAAATAGCGCTGAATCTGATGAAGTCGCTAAAAATGAGCGCCGAGGACGCTCTGAACGTTATGGGCGTTCCCGCGAGGAGCAGGACGACGCTCTTAAAGTCGATTAGCGCGCGGGGCGTCGCGGAGTAACGACGACGCGCGTCGAGACGACGACGGAACGCCAGTCCCTCAACGATTTCCTTCGCGGCGGCGAAAAATAACGAAGCGCGGATTCATTTTCCTTACATTCTGCTCTAGTTGATTATGAAACGCAACGCCTTCTTCGTCAAAAGCGTCTACGCGATAATGATATTGATCGTTTTGGCGGCGATCTTTCGCGGACTTAGACCTTCGCCAATGATGCAGGCTTGGCAAGAAGGACATGCGATGACTCGCATCGCGTGTCTTTTTAGCGATTATTCCGCTCATATAAAGTCAAAAGATAAGGTTATTTCAAGCGACGAAGAATCTTTGTCGCAAGACGATCCGGGAGATTGCCCTGAAGAACGGACCGAGCGTTTTGTCGCATTGCCGGACGACGTTGCGTCTGAGGAAAACGAACCGTTATTGAGCTGGAGAGTCGCGTTTTTATTGGAGCTTCAGGAACTGAAAACCGACGAAGAAAACAATTTAAATTTCCTCATCGAACAGTGGGCGGGACCAAGTCGCGAGGGTAAAATGGACGATTCCGACGCCGAACCGTTTTGTTACGCCGACGCGGTCGATCTTAATTCTCCGTGGGACGTCCCGTCAAACGCCGCGCTCCTTAAAAACATTCCCAAGTTGTTTAATTTCGATATGCTCCCCTCTTTCAGATTTCTAGGGCAGCGCGACGACGAAGTTGGAACGACGACTATCTTTCGAGTCAAAGAAACGCATCGATTGATCAAGGAAAACAAGCTCGTCAAAGGCGAAGACGACGCTCTTCCGTATATCGTATTTATCGATTCCTCGCTGCGCGAACCGTGGACGAAGCCGAACGACGTCTCCCTCGAGGACGTTATCGAGAACAGAACCAAATTGAGACTTTTTTATTCGAAATATTGGTATATTGACGCAAACTTAGCGCTTCAACTCGTTTTGAAGAGCGATTTAGAAAAAACAAAGGACGAGTGGCGGGATATTTTGAGAAAAAGAACGCGATAGTTCGCGACGTCGCTGGACGCGCTCGCCTGAAGCGCTATCTTCTAAGGCGGCGCGGAATATCG
>CAMZHY010000122.1 GCA_947307005.1 uncultured Planctomycetaceae bacterium | reverse complement strand
GTTCCACGAGCCGCATACTCGATTCTTGGGGACAATGCCGCCGGGCTGGATCAAAGTTGAAGGGAGACATACTTATTGGATAGGTGAAGGAAAGGGGGTGTTGGTTCATAACGACTGTAATTACTGGTGGCGAAAGTTGGATTCGTTCTTGGGAGGGGTTCAGGTTGTTGGAGAATTCGTTGCGGGTGGGGTAGACAGTCTTACTTTCGGGACAACTGATATTGGTCGCAAGGCTATATTTGGAGAGGATTTAAGTAAGATTCAGCATCCTCGTGTGTACGTAGCTGGCGGAGTTGCTGAAACAATGGGAGAGGTTGCGCTCACAGGGGGAAGCGCCGCGCTAAAGAAGGCTGTAAGTAAAAAAATGGCACGAGAGTTTGAGAGAAGAGCGACAAAAGGATTAAAACAATTTGTGGGTCAGAAGTTGGAAAACAGTATCAAAGATCAGTTGCGAAGGAAGGCTAGAAGGATTGCAACGAAAACCCCAAAACAGCTTGAAACAACTGAAAAACTTTATGTTCATCATATTCATACACTAGACGGACATCTGTCAAAAACCGAAATCAGACCGTATAAATGGTTACCCCCGGTTCGACCTGGAAAAAATCTTTCACCTTTTCCGACAATGGGCGTTGAGTGGTTAGCAAACAACAAACACAATCTCGTTTTCGTAACTTTTGACCAGCATTATAAGCTCCATCAAAGAGCGTATTTCGCAGAGCAGTTTGTTTCTTACACGATACTCAATCCCATGGTGTTTGGATTGAGATTTCTTCGCAACTCAGTTTTATGCCTTCGTAAAAATGAGTAATTTGGTCCTACGCTTGAGAACAGGTAAACGAAATTCAATGATAATTGGAGATGGAGAATTACTTATGAGAAAAACAAAGGATCAAATTACTTCCAACTCAATCTTACTAGTTCATGAAGCCGACAGAGAGTCGTTGGAAAACTATCTCAACGTAAGGATACCTTCGATAGACGAAGACGATTTTCCCGGCTATTTCTCGTTCGACTATAATCCGTATCTTTACGCAATCCTAGATAGAGAAACCTTTTATCGCTACGCGGCAATTGATTGGCTTTATAAATTTGAAGAAGGGGAAGACAGGCTGATTATCGGAGAAGACGCGTTTCATTATGAAGAGGCGCTTTACTTATCTAAATCAGACGGCTGCGTCTATTACGAAAATTTCACAAACCAATCGATTAAAGTCGCGTCTTCTCTTTGGGAAATATGGAATTTTCTTCTCGATAAATATCCCGACGTTCGAGAGGAAATGGAAATGATGAAAATCGGTCAAAGACGCGTTGAATCGCTTGATGAAAACAGTTTTTCAAAAGTCGTTCAATACGCGTCGAGCGATCAAGAGGAGAAGGTTCAGAGTATCCTCAGGATTCTCGGAGAATTGTCGGTTCGTAGCCAATCGAAAGACGAGGAAGAAAGACCGGGTGTAATTCTAATTCGTGGTAGTTTTTTTGAACTTGCAAATGCGCCATGCGACGTCCCATCGGTTATTTCTAATGGTAGTTCGAATTCTCAATATCCTTTGCGCTCTCTCCCTTGTCCATCGCATTTCATAAAGCGCTCTTTGTACCGAGGAACGCCGACGGTCAAACTTACGGAAAACCGTATCCAATTTTACAAATAGCGCACGAGACGGAGGACGACGAAACGGGAATCGCGCAAGGGTTTCTCTATTACGATCCCAAGACAAGAAAAGTTTGCCGAATTAACGATATCGAGGATTGCAATTTCTTCTGGCAAGGCAGGATTGGTTCTTTTCGTGAAGAAGATTTTCCGACGCCGATAGCGCTGAGCGATCTTGAGTCGTGTTTAGAGGACGAAGACGCCCCGGAATTGAAGTCGGTCTCGAAAGACGAGGTTGGCAAACGCAGTCTGGGAGCGAAGATCAAAGCGAAACTCTTAGAAGTCTTCAACCTTCTCGTTATGCCCGCCTTCGCTCCCGTCGTCGAAGTTCTATCCTTCGACGTCGACGACGATCGCGTCGTCGCCGACACGCTGAGCGCGTTTCTCGACTCTTTGGACGAGATCGACGCGCAAAGAAAATCCTTGAAAATTAGATAAATTGACATGATTGCCAAATGGTTGTAGCTCAGGTCGCAATAATCGTCGCCCGCATTTCGTCGCCGAAAGAGAGATCGCCGAGTCGAGAACGCGGTTCGCGCAGCGCGCGATTAACGCGACGGAAGTCGCAAAAAGACGTCGACATTCTTTAACCGTCCGGTTGTCCGCGCGTTATTCCTTGACGCCGACGAACATGCCGAGGACGCCGAAAGTCATGGCGCGGCGCGTCGGGGTTTTGAGTCCGGCGGCGCGCATGTATTCGAGGACTTTCTCGGACGAGTCGAAGGCGTCGACGCTTTCGGGGAGGTAGCGGTACGCGTCCGAACGGTTCTTCATGAGACGCTCGCCGATCGCGGGCAAAACGCGGTGGAAATAGAATCGAAAGAGGGGCGCGAAGAGCGGGAATTTCGTCGGCGAGAACTCAAGAATCGCGACGACGCCCCCCTTGCGGCACACCCTCGCCATTTCCGCGATTCCCTTCGCCGGATCGACCATGTTGCGCAGCCCGAAAGAGATCGTGACCGCGTCGAACCGCTCGTCGTCAAAGGGGAGCGCGCAGCCGTCCGCCTCGACGAATTCGACCGCCGCGACCTTCTTCCGCGCAAGTTCGAGCATCTGCGGGACGAAGTCGACGCCGACGGGTCGAAACTCGCGAACGCCGAGCTTGTCCGCGAGCTTGCGCCGCGTCCACTGCCGCGTTTCCTCCGCGATCACGTCGCCCGTGCCCGTCGCGACGTCGAGCGTCTCGAGGCGTTCCGAAACCTCGCTTCGCTCCGCGAGCCGCGCGAAGACCGTCCGAACGAATCGCCGCCGCCACCGCTTGGCGAGCCCGAAGGATAGCAGGTTGTTGAGAAAATCGTATTTCGGCGCGATTTCGCCGAACATCGTCTGGACGCGTCGCGCCGATTTGTCGACCGTCGTTTCTCGAGCGCTCATAAAACGGCGCCTTTCATGTCGCTAAGTTTCTAGTATAATCTGGACGCCGGGGCTTTTGGTATTCAGGCTCCAACTTCCCCTCATTATAACGACGCGTTTCGCGGCGACCAGTCGGCGCGATTGAAACGCGCTTTTTGCCATGACGAGACAACTTGACGTATACGCGCTTCCGAGTTTGGCGCGAGATTTGCCCGAGGACGGCGTTTCCGTTGCGATCGACGTCCTTCGGGCGACGACGACTATAACGACCGCGCTTGCAAACGGCGCCGCGCGCGTTCTGCCTTTCGAATCGATCGGCGAAACGCTCTCCGCCAAAAGCGCGATCTCCAAGAAACGCCCGGAAGACGCCGACTCCATTCTACTCGGCGGCGAACGCGGCGGGGTTCTGATCGGCGGCTTTGATCTCGACAACTCGCCCAAGTCCTACGCTCGGGAAAAGGTCGAGGGCAAGACGGTCCTCTTCACGACGACGAACGGCGCAAAGGCGATTTTGAGTTGTCGCGGCGCCGTCTATATCGCGTCCTTCCTCAACGCGGAGGCGGTCGCGCGACGGCTTCTCGCGCCCGGCGCGCCGGAACGCGTCTCGATCGTCTGCGCGGGCACGAACGGTCAGTACACGGAAGAAGACCTGCTGCTGGCGGGGCTTCTTGCGGATCGTCTCACGAGCGGGGAAGAAAAGTTCGCGCTCAACGTCCAAGCGGAGGTCGCGCGCGAACAGTATCGCGTCGGACGCGGTCGTCCGCTCGTCGACGCGCTCAAGGCGAGTCGCGGCGGTCAGAATCTCAAGAGGGTAAAACTCCTCGGCGACGTCTACGACGCGGCGAAAATCGATTCGCTCGACGTCGTCCCGGAATTTCGAGACGGCGAGATTCGGATTTTCACGGATTCCTCCGACGCGTCGATCCAATAACGAAACAATATGACAATGACCGCAGACTTCGCGGTCGTAATACTATAGTAAGGAAAAGCAACATGCGGATGGAAGAACTTGTCGCGCTTTGCAAGCGTCGCGGCTTTCTGTTTCAGTCAAGTGAAATTTACGGCGGGTTGAACGGTTTCTGGGACTACGGTCCCCTCGGCGTTCTCCTCAAGAGAAACGTCAAAGACGCGTGGTGGAACGACATGATCGCGCGTCACAACGAGCAGAAGCTTCTTCCCGGCGCGCCCGACAAGTTCGGCATGGTCGGACTCGACTGCTCGATCATCATGCACCCGCAGGTCTGGAAATGCTCGGGACATTACGACCTCTTCCACGACTTCATGATCGACTGCCGCGAGTCGAAGAAACGCTATCGATTCGACCACATCAAAGGCCGCTGGGTCGAAGGACTCAAGCATGGCGAAAACGGCGCGCCCGCCGCGAAGGTTCGCGTCTTCGTCACGACGATCGAGACGGAAAACGAACTCGACGCGCTCGAACAGGCGGCGATGAAGTTCTTCGGTCTGCGTAAAAAAGACGCGGAATCGCTCGTTTGGGACGGCGAGATTCAAGGGATCGACTCCTTTGAGAACAACGACTTCTCGCAGGTTCTCGGACCCGACGCGAAGCATGTCGGAACGCTCACGGAGCCGCGCGAGTTCAACCTGATGTTCAAGACGACGGTCGGCGCGCTCGGCGGCGAAGACGACGCCGCGTTCTTGCGTCCTGAGACGGCGCAGGGGATTTTTGTCAACTTCAGGAATGTCGTCGACAGCGTTCAGGCGCGCGTTCCCTTCGGCGTCGGTCAGATCGGCAAGAGCTTCCGCAACGAGATCACGCCGCGCAACTTCACGTTCCGCAGCCGCGAGTTCGAGCAGATGGAGATCGAATTCTTCTGCCATCCGTCGGAATCGGAGAAATGGTACCGATTCTGGCGCGACCGCCGGTTCCAGTGGTACGTCGACATGGGGCTCGCGGGCGAACGTCTCCGAATGCGCGAACACGAGCCGGCGGAGCTCGCGCACTATTCCGTCGGCACGGCGGACATTGAATACGCGTTCCCGTTCCTGCCCGAGGGCGAATTCGGCGAGCTGGAAGGCGTCGCTCACCGCGGCGATTTCGACCTCCGCTCCCACGCCGAAGGCAAGCTCGTCCGCGAGGGCGACGCGCTCGTCTTAGAGAAGGACGCCAGCGGCGCCCCGAAATGGCGCGGAAGCGGCAAGGATATGTCCTTCTACGACGACCTCCGCAAAGAACGCTTCATCCCGCACGTCATCGAGCCGAGTTCCGGCGCCGACCGCGCGACCCTCGCGTTCCTCTGCGAGTCCTACAAGGTCGACAAGGCGCCGACGTCCGAGGCGGGCAAAGAAGAAGACCGCGTCTATTTGAAGCTGCATCCGCGCCTTGCGCCCGTGAAAGCGGCGATTCTGCCTCTCGTCAAGAAGGACGGGATGCCCGAGGTCGCGTCCGAACTTTACGGCGAGCTAAAGCGTCATATGTCCGTGCAGTACAGCGAGAAGGGCGCGGTTGGACGTCGTTATCGCCGTCAGGACGAAATCGGAACGCCCTTCTGCGTGACGATCGACGGTCAGACGCTCCAAGACGGGACGGTCACGATTCGCGACCGCGACACGCTCGAGCAGAGCCGCGTCAAGACGGACGAAGTTCTCGCCGCGCTACAGTCTCGCATCGGCGAGTGACGCGACGTTCGTTTAAGATGACAAGATGATAAAACGCCCGGTCGGAGGCTTTGACGAGCCGCCGATCGGGTCGCGTTGAATATACTCCGTTTGCCGGAACGGTCGACCCCTTAAGAAAAGAAAGGACGCGACGCTATGAAGATGAACAACCCTCAATCGTCAAAACAGAACCCTCGCGCCGCGATGCTTGGAGTGGGGCTTGACGGCGACGACGGAGAAATGAGACTGACGCGCGGGAAGAACTTCACGCTCGTCGGCGGCAGCGAGGAAACGCACGCCGTCATGCAGGAAACGGCGGTGAAGGTGAACGAAGAGCTTCATCGCAAAGGGAAGACGCTCGACGAAACGTCGCCGGAAGAGTTTCGCGACGTTCTCTGCGACGTCGTCGACAAGATTCGTCGGCAGTGAGCGCGGCGAAACGCCGTAGATAAAGGGGCTATATCATGTCGTGGTTTGTCGAACGGGGAACGCTGACGCTTGATCGCGTTCTGGAACTGGCGCGTCGCGCCGCCGACGAGGCGCGCGAACGAATCTGTCGCGATCCGAAGCGCGTGCTGCTGCTGCCGCCGGACATAACGCGGGCGCACAGCGGCGCGGGCAAGATTACGGAAGAACTCTATAAGATATTCTCGGCGACCGCCGACGTTTACGTCATTCCGACGCTTGGACAGCATCTGCCGCATACTCCGGAGCAGAATCGTTGGATGTTCGGTTCGATCCCGGAAGAGAAAATCCTCAAACACGACTGGCGAAACGGCGCGACGAAACTCGGCGAAGTCCCCGCGTCGTTCGTGGAGGAGGTCTCAAAGGGCAAAGCGAACTGGTCGATTCCGGTCTGTCTCAATTCGACGCTCGTCGAAGAGAAATGGGACCTCGTGATCAACGTCGGGCACGTCGTCCCGCACGAAGTGCTCGGGTTCGCAAACCACAACAAGAACTATTTCATCGGGCTCGGCGGCAAGGAGACGATCTGCGCGTCCCACATGATGGCGGCGTGCTGTGGGATCGAGAACAACCTCGGCTGTCTGCTGACGCCGCTGCGCCAATGTTACAACAAGGCGGAAGAGGATTTTCTCGGGTTCCTCCCCGACTGCTATTTTGAAGTCACGATGGCGTACGACGAAAACGACGTCCTTGGTCATACCGGCGTCTACGTCGGCGACGATCTCGACGTCTATCTCGACGCCGCCCGCGCGTCCCGCGAACAGAACGTCACGATCGTCCCGCCTCTCAAGAAAATCGTCGCCGTCATGCAGGGCGACGAATTCTATAGCACATGGGTCGCCAACAAGGCGATTTATCGCACGCGAATGGCGATGGCGGACGGCGGCGAACTGCTGATTATCGCGCCCGGTCTGCGGCGCTTCGGCGAACAGCCCGACGTCGACGAACTTATCCGCAAGTACGGGTATTCCGGGACGGAAAACGTCATGCGCCTATGGAAGACGGAGCCGATTCTTCAGGATTTGACGCACGGAACCGCGCACCTGATCCACGGCAGCTCCGAAGGTCGGTTCCGCATCACGTACGCGCCCGGCGCGCTCTCGAAAGAAGAAATCGAAAGCGTCTGCTTCGGCTACGCCGACCTTGAGGAAACGCTCAAGCGTTACGATCCCAAAATCATGAAGAACGGCTTCAACGTCATGCCCGACGGCGAAGAGGTTTATTATATCGCCACGCCCAGCGCCGGTCTGTGGTCGACCAAAGAAAAACTCGACCAGCGCGCGGACGCTGGACCCCTGTATTCGCCTCATGGCGCGCGATAACGCTTGAGCGCGAACAGGCGAAAACTCTAGGTCGCCGCTCGTTGGCGGCGACGTCGGATTCGGTAGAACATTATTTCGGCGGAGCAAAGCTCCCAACGAGGTTGCGCGCCAAATTGAGCGCGGTAGCGCGAGCAACGGCCCAGCGCGCGGACGCTGGACCCCTGTATTCGCCTCATGGCGCGCGATAACGCTTGAGCGCGAACAGGCGAAAACTCTAGGTCGCCGCTCGTTGGCGGCGACGTCGGTTTCGGTAGATTTTATTTCGGCTGAGCAAAGTCAAACCGCTGGGAGAGTATTCGTACTTCGTAGATCGAGTTCGATTTCATTTGGCGGAAAGCCAAGCGAAGGAGGAAGCGGTCGACGCGGCGTTGAACGAGCTGCCCGACGATTTCGTCATTAAACCTTACCTTTTAGCCCACCGAGCGGAGGTCAAAATGACGTCCATTACCGAATACGATGAAGAAAAAGTTCATTCTGATTTTTTCGAAGACGGAGTTCAACAGGGAATAGAAATAGGAATTAAAAAGGGAATTAAAAAGGGAATTGAACAGGGCGGGATCAAGATGCTTGTTAAAGGGGTCTCGCAGGGACTTCTTACGATTAGTCAGGCGGCGGGACTTGCTCAGATGACGGAATCCGAATTTATCGCCGCAGGGGGCTTTAACGGTAGATAATTCAGCCGATCAAATACGAGCCGACTTCATCGGGTTTCGAGTTTGATTTTACGAGGAATGAACATGCGATTGTTTCTTTATCTAACGGCGTCGATTCTTCTGTCGATCCTCCCTATGACCGCTTTCGCGGACAATCCTTGGGAGCCTATTCCCGGTCTTGACGAATCGACGAACCCCGACGACGTCGTCGTCGCTTATGAAACGACGGCGAACAAGGCGCGGCTTTTCCGGAAAGAAACGATTCCTTTCGGCGGCGCGGGCGAGGTCGACGCGACGCTTACGATCGATCCCGAGACGACTTTTCAGACGATCGACGGGTTCGGCGCCGCGATTACCGGCTCGACCGCCTATAATCTGAAGAAAATGTCGGAGGACGCGCGCCGCGCGCTCCTTGTCGAAGCTTTTTCGCCGACGCTCGGACTGGGATACAGCTTCGTCAGGACGTCTATCGGCTGCTCCGATTTTTCGCTGAGCGAGTTTTCGCTTTGCGACGAGCCGGGCGTCGAACATTTTGCGCTTTCTTCCGAAGACAAAGAATACGTGATCCCCGCGCTCAGGGAGATTCTTGAGATCAATCCGGACCTGAAGATCATGGCGTCCCCTTGGACCTGCCCGCCGTGGATGAAGGTCAATAATCTCGAAGAACTCAAGCCCTATCCGCGCTGGACGAGCGGTCAGCTTAACCCGAAGTATTACGACGATTATGCGACCTACTTCGTCCGCTATATCGAAGCGATGCGCGACGAG
>CAMZHY010000121.1 GCA_947307005.1 uncultured Planctomycetaceae bacterium | reverse complement strand
AACTGACCGTCAGCGAGGTTGACGCAAGGTCGACGGACAGATTCGGCGCGGGGAGCGTTTGTTGCGGTCTGTCGCGCCGCGTCGCGCAGTATTCGGAACTGAGGAACGCGGCGCCGTCGCCGAGCGCGAGAAGTTTCCAGACGTAAATCGCGTCGGTATCGAGTCCGGTTATCTTATAGGAAGTCGTCGCCGCGTCGAGAAAAACGATCGTATACGCTTCGTCGCTCTGATTCTTCCAGATGAAACGATACCCGGTCGCATTCGGAACCTCGTCCCACGCCGCCGTAATCGTCGTCGCCGTCTTCGCCGTTACGGAAGGAACCGGCGAGTCGAGCTGAATCGAATTGTCCGTCTTGACGCGGACGGTCGCGGAATATTCGGACGTCTTATAATCGACTCCGTCGCCGATCGCCCTGATTCGAACGTCGTACTCGGTATTCTGCGAGAGTCCGTCGATCGCGCCGCTGAGATTCGTACCGACGTTCACGTTCGTCCAATCCGTCGCGCTCGCGAGCTTATAGGAAAGGCTGTACCGGACGGCGTTCGGGACGGCGTCCCAGCTGACCGTCGCGGAGGTCGACGTCTCGGCGTCGGCGGCGGTTACGGTCGGCGCGGCGAGCGTCTGCCGCGGTTTGTCGCGCTGAGTCGCGCAGTAATCGGAATTGAGGCTCGCGACGCCGTCGCCGAGCGCGAGAACCTTCCAGACGTAGGTCGCGCTATTGTCGAGTCCGGTCATCTGATACGAGGTCGTCGACGCGTCAAGAAGAACGACCGTATACGACTCGTCGCTCTGATTCTTCCAAATAAATCGATATCCGCTCGCTTGCGGAACGGCGTCCCACGACGCCGTGATTGAAGTCGCCGTTTTCGCCGTTACGGAGGGAGTCGGCGGGTCGAACTGAATCGAATCGGACGTCTTGACGCGAATGGTTGCGGAATAGCCGGACGTCTTGTAGTCGACGCCGTCCCCAACCGCTTTCACTCGCGCGTAGTACAGGGAGTCCTGCGCGAGCCTGTAAATCGTATAGCTGAGATTTGTTCCGGCGTTAACGTCGCTTGACCACGTCGCGTCGGCGGCGAGCCGATAGGAGACGCAATATCCGACGGCGTTCGGCACGGCGTCCCAACTGATCGTCGCGGAGGTCGATCCGGCGACGGCGTCGGTCGCGGTCGGCGCGGGAAGCTGTTGACGCGGTTTGTCGCGTTGCGTCGCGCAGTAGTCGGAGTTAAGGTAGGAGACGGCGTCGCCGAGCGCGAGAACTTTCCAAACGTAGGTTGCGTTGCAGTCGAGTCCGGTCATCTTGTAGGAAGTCGTCGTCGCGCCGAGAAGAACGACCGTATACGACTCGTCGCTCTGGTTCTTCCAAATGAATCGATATCCGCTCGCTTGCGGAACGGCGTCCCACGACGCCGTGATTGTCGTTTCCGTCTTCGCGGTTACGCAGGGGGCGTTCGGCGCGCCGAGTTTGATCGGATCGACGATCTTTTCATAAGCGCCTAGATCGACCTTTCCGCCGTTGATTCGGGGGTTCCCCACAAGGTCGACGCTCGTCGTCACGTACTGATTGTTCCCCTTATTGATCGCCTGCGAGTTGTTGGCGAGCGCGTAGTTTTTCGTCGACGCGTTCTTAAAGAGCGGTTTCGACGCGTTGTAGGTTATGTTGTTCGAGCCGCTTTTCCAGTTTGAGTAGCTCGAAAGCGTGTTGTACGCGTTTGCAACGACGCCGGAACTGCGGCGATAGACGTCGGCTCCGCCGGAGATCGTGGAAGAGTTTCCGCAGACGATCGAGTTATACGCGCTGGTCGTCGAGTTCGAATCGCAGAATATCCCGCCGCAATAATAACCTGTGTTTTGCGTTACGGTGCAGTTGACAAGCGTCGTCTTTCCCGGATAGGAACTCCCGCCGTAAGTATAGATTCCGCCGCCGCCGTAGTTCGAGGTATTGTTCGATACGACGCAATTGGCAAGCGTCGCGACGCCAAAGGCCGTAAAAATTCCGGCGCCCGCGTTCGCTTCGTTATTCCAGATCACGCAGTTGTCGAGGGATATCGTTCCACCGTAATTGTAAATGGCGCCGCCGTTGTCGCTCGAGTAGCCGTTCGTCAGCGTTATCCCGTTGATTTCGACGTCGCCCCACGCGACGTTCAAGATTCTCGACCGTCCCTGTCCATTAATCGTCAGTCCGGGCGCGGAGGCCGTCGCGTCGCGGAGATTAGACGCGTCGATTGTAAGCGATTTACGCACCGTGAGTTCGCCTCGTCCCGAATCGAGCTTGATCGTTTTTCCTTTGAGCGAACTCGCGAAGGAGACCGTCGCGCCAAGACGCGCGTTGGCGAGCGCTTCGCGCAACGAAATCTTTCCGTCGTAAGAATCGACGACGTCTAAGTTCGTCGTAACGACCGTCGAGCGCGGTTCCATGCCGGAAGCGACGGCGTATTTGCTTGGACGGCGCTTGAGGGTTAGAAAACTCTCTAGATAAAATCGACTGTCGCCGGTTCGTCCGCTATAGTTGAGAAGGTATCCTCCGACGGTTCCGGCGCCGGAAGAGAGTCGAGAAAGATTGTCGCGCCATTCGAGACCGACGTAAACGAGTTTTCTCTCATTGAGTTCGTCGTCGCTCCTGACGTACTCTTCGTCGTCGGAGTCGGTGATATAGAGGCCGACGAAATATCTTGGATCGGTCGGAGAATACGACGAGTCGACGGCGTAGCCCCAACAGGAGAGCGCATGCGCGTAGCCTGGATTGTTGTAGACGACGCAACTCAGTCCGACGGCGCCGCCCGTCGTAAGAGTCGTCGACAAATTCCGAAGAGCGCCGCTTTGCGTTGCGGAAACGCGCGAGAAATAATCGGACGCGGATTCGCCATATTGCCCCATAAGCTGCTAATAGTAACCTGCGGACGCGTTTGTCGTCGTCGAGGATCCGTAGTAGAATTCGTCGTTCAGGAACCATGAGACGCCGTTTTCTATAGGCGCGCCGGCGTCTAACCATGTGTTCACGAAATACTCGTTGAAGAATTCCTGTTCGTTTTGCGCGTTCGTAACGCTCGCCCAATCGGTATGCCAGAGCATATTGCTCGCCGTCGCCGCCCAGCAAAGATTGTCGTCTTCCGTGTTGACGATCGATTTATCGGCGTCGTAGTATATCGACGGGATTCCAGGACCCGAAACGGGGGCGGACGCGGCGTTATCAAGAGGCGGATCCGAATCGGACTGCGACTGGTTTCCGTCGGCGACCGTCGGGTCAGGCGCGGTCTGTTCGAGTTCGGTCTGCTGGGGGACGACGCGCGGGAAGGCGGCGTCGTCGATCATGTTTTCGGTTATGTCAAGAATCTCGTCGGCGTGAGTCGCGGCGTTTGATCCGTAGGCGGCGATCGCTTCGTCGACGGTGAAGCCATCGCTAATGAAGCCGCGAATATTTGCGCCGTCGCTCGCAAGAAACTCGCTCCCGGTCGCGACGCTGAGAAGATCGCGAGATTCAAGACTCTCGATGCGAAGCGCGCGCGTTCGAGGTCGTTCCGCTTTGGACTTTCGTTTGTTTCGCGCCGTCGTTTTTCCCGACGTAAGCGAAGCGATAGACGCTGTTTTCATGACGGAGCCTCCGGTTGATACGTCGCCGCGCGGACGTTGTCATTATCGTTCCCGTTGGTCGCTTGCCAAATGCGCGACATTGCGTTTAGGGCAAGCTCCGCAACGCGGAACGACAATACTTAAGCGAGCGGCGGCTCGGATAAAACCGCCTTCGAACGTCCAGTCGCCGATGCGCGTTAAGCAAGTCGTACTACGATGATACAATCGTTCCTTTTTATTATTTAACGTCAGTCGAATAATATTTTCACTTTTTGTGAAATTCTTTCATGACGGTTAAGATTCTGACGATTATCAGGGGCGCCCGCTTACTCGCGGACGCGCGTCGGCGTTTTGTTTTGCGCCTAGTTGCTAACGATATAATAAAGGCGAACGACCAAGAGAACATAATTCTCCTCGTCGCGTCCAGAAGATTCTTACTTGAATAGTCTATCAAAAGAAAAACGCCGAGACAAGAGATTTGCAATAAACGTCTCAAATAAATACGTTTGGCGTTTACCGCGACGTCGCGGCGGGCTGTTCCGTTACGCGACGAAATGCTCCGCGAGGAGATCGCAATCTTCTTCGCCAAGTTCTTCTTCGAAATATTCGACGAACTTGAGCGCCTTTATTCAACAAAGCCATTCGAATTCATCGCTCATCCCTTAATCACTTCCGCAAACACTCTGTTGAGCGCGTCCAAATTTCTATCGCGATCGTCGGGAAGTTCGTCGGCAATAGCTTTTTGTCTTGCAAGCTCGGACTCAATAAAGTCTCTTATTTCCGGAATCTGCGGATTCTCATCCTTTTCCGTCGTACGCTTCTTGATCTCAAGCAGTTCGTTAATCGCTTCGCGAAGCTTAGAAGGCATGTCCAGCTTCAGAAGATCGTCAAAAAGCACGGGCGGCGCGACATGGTATTTCTCGATATATTGCGCAGCCAGAAGGGGACGCAGCGCGTAGAAATACTTTTTGTAACGAACCGCGTCGCCTTGCAAGTATCCCTGATACGCGTTGTTTGCGGTTCCATAGTAGTGATATATTGCCGATTTCTCTGAGAAATACTGTTTTGAAACTTCCCGAATTTTGTCCCATTCTTCAGTAACGCGATACTTGATAGGCGAGCCGCTCCATTCAAATAGGGTCGCGTTTCCTTTGGCAAAATGCTTTAGCGCTTTCTTCAGATCCCAGCCGTTTATGTCAAAAATTTCGTCAAGTTGCCACTCAATCACATCCCTCGCCTCGTCGATCTTAAGATAATCCTCCTGCGGCCTTACGTATATGAAGCGAACGTCGTAATCGCTATCGGGCGAAGCAAATCCCCATGCGCGGCTTCCGGACTCCGCCGCGTAAAGCGCTCTGACGCCCTCTTTTTCTTCTATTTCACGAAGCTTTTGATCTATCTCTCTATTGACGTCTCTCATATCAATTCACCTGCACGGCATAGCGGTTAATACGTTCCACAAATTTCTCAACCCTCTCAACGTCGGGATGATCCGGCAACGAAGTCTTTGCGGCGGCTTCGTCAAGTTTTCGTTCATGTTCTTCAAGCAGTTCATAGAACGACGGGGAAAGAGTTCCGTCCGCCTGCATATAATCCCCGTTGCGGATCGCCATCAGGAGAGGAAGATCATCCTTTCTACGGGTTCGTATTTCCCCATTCTCCAAAATCTCTATCGCCATTTTAAACAAACGAATCAAATGCATGGCGCCCTTATTCAGACGATTGTCGTCCTTCCTCTTGTTTCGCTTTCCCACGTTGTCATAGTCGCGAAGAGCCGTTCGCAATGCGCCGCACAAATTCGTATAACCGCGTAAAGGAATACGTTTACAATTCGCGTCTACGAAAATCTCGGTTTCAAATTCAGGATTATCCGATCTGTCAATAAACAGTCTGATTCCTTCCTGTTCGTTTCCAGCATATCTGCGGTTGAAAGTATCCGCCACGCTCATAATCGATCTGAGAATATGTTCCTCCCTGTCGCTTTGAGGAAGGGCGTCTCCCGTAGCGGCGTTCCGCAATCTACGAAGTTGCTGATCCGCATATCCTCTAAAGGACTTAATGACGCGCTTAGACAGAAACATGCCTCTGTTGTCGATTAGCTCCTGTCCTAAAGGATACTTGATTATATACTGTTCCTCGTCAAGCCCCAGCATCTCGATGATGTTGGGATTACACTCGAGGAACAGCCGAACAAGCTTATTAAATCCGTAAACAACAGTGTCCGTTTTATCGTCCACATACTGCTCAAACTCAGTCATCCCAAGAAGATCCGACGGCGCCATAAGAGCGACCCCGCGAAAGTCGACGTCGCTGCTCTCGTTGTTTGTTCCGTAGGCGTAACTCCCGCTAAGGCCGAGAAACATGATACGGTCGCCAAGGCGCTCGTTGGCGCGAAGAAAATCATATTCGCTTGTATTAATTAACGCCTTAAAATCTATAACGCTCACGACAGTCTCCAATCGCCGGACGCGCAGTTGCCGCAATCTCCTCTTGTTTTCTTGAAAAAACATCGCCGAGGTCCAACTAAACATTTGACGAATGAAAAGGAATTTCCCTGTTAAGCGTTTTCAAACGGGGCGGCAAACGCTTTAAAGAATCTTATAGCGATCTGGTCTTTCCCCTATTTTTGAGAGGAAAAGTTTGACGAGGTCTGACTAAAAATTGTCATATGAAAAAGGGACTGCTTAGCGTTTTAAAAACACAACACACATCCCCAAGGCGTCCCCTGACGCGTCAAGTCAAGTCCTTGCCAAACGACCTAATTGTAAGTCTCCAATCAGTCCTTTACAAGCCTTGTCGGCGTTATTAAACGATTTATTCGGTAGTCTCCTAACAGTCGGTTGTATAACATCTTGGCGCTCGCCAGAAGTCAAGACAAGCAATATAAGGAGATTTACAGGTTCATTGCGCGCGTTGCATACGAGACGAGAGGATTCCGCATGGGCGCTCCGCCGGTTGTCCGAATCAGACCGCCTGTTTCCTACCGGCCGCCGCCCGAGCCTGCGACAGACGATTCGTCCGTCAAACGCTACGACGAAAAGCCGAGGACGTCGGAAGCGCGCGCGACGGAAAGTAAAAAACCGCCCCGCGAAAACTGTCGCGCGGCGGTTCGTGATATTTGAAGTCGTTCAATCCGGCGTTTAGAAGAAAGAACCCGCCGAGACTCGGGGCGGACCGGAATGAAGTTCGGCGCGGGATTTTGCGGGTTCGTTCGTCTTCGCCGGGGGC
Organism: uncultured Planctomycetaceae bacterium; assembly: GCA_947307005.1. GTDB lineage: Bacteria > Planctomycetota > Planctomycetia > Pirellulales > Thermoguttaceae > RUG369. The sequence goes on along the minus strand of CAMZHY010000121.1, from coordinate 2,040 downwards.
GCTTGGCTCGGCGACGCCATGGCGACTTTAGGAGCTTCGGCGGTCGCGGCGGAGGACGCGGGCTGTTCCGTCGTCGTCGCGCTCGCGGCGTTTTGAGCGGCGTTTGCGGCGTTTACGGCGAACGCGGGCGTTTCAAACTGCGCCGTCGTGATCGTCTTGTTCGGGAGTCGCTGCGACGCGGAGCCCGTTCCGTCGGAACTTACGACGGCGAAGCCCGAGGCGTTCGTCGCGTCCTGCGGGGCGGTCGCGCTCGTCTGCGCGATCTGTTGACGGACGCGGTCGGCGTTCGAGGAAGAAATCCACTTGACGTCGGAATCGTCCTTCGCGCGGGTCGCGCGGCGATTAGCCGTCGCCGTCGTTTGACCGCCGCTCGAGACGGGGGCGCCGAATCCGAGCGCGACGTTCGACTTCATATCGGACGGACTCTGGACGTCCTGTTGGGCGATCTGTTGATTGTTCAGTTGCGCGTTCTGTCGGTCGTTCTGCGAGACGCTCGATTCGATCGTTGGGACGGGACGGAAGTTAGTCGTCGGGACGGGCTGTTCTTCGGGGAGAACGAGTTCGGCGGGGGGCGCGTCGTCGTTTCCTTGCGCTTTCGCCGAGGTCGTCTGAACCGGGGCGGTCTGGACGGGAAGCGCTTCCGCCGACGCGGCGGGCGTGGAGAATTCCGCCTTGGCGATCGCCGTCTTTTGATCCGTCGCCTTTTCGCTTCGCTGTTTGGCGGCGTACTGCGCCTCAAGACTGTTCATTCGCTGCGAGACGAGCGCGTCGCTCGGGTTGAGTTTGTGGGCGGTTTCGGCGTTTTCCATCGCGTCGGTTAGGTCGCCGGCGCGTTCGGAGAGGACGCCCATTTTATAGTAGGCGCGATAATCGTTCGGCGCTTCCGCAGCGACCTGTTTGAGAACGTCGTACGCCTCGGAATCCTTCTGCTGCGCCTCGAGAAGATAGGCGATCTCGAGTTTCGGTTCGATCGAGTCCGGGTTGCGGTCGCGCCACGCTTCGAGGGTTTGAAGCGCGCCGGCTCCGTCCCCGCGCGCCATGGCGGACGTCGCCAGCCCGCGATAGCAGCATACGATCGTTTCCGAACTCGGGTTGTTCTCAAGCGCGGTCCAGTACGCGTCTTCCGCCTGACCCAGCAAAACCGTGTCGCCCGTTTCCGTCGCTTTGCGCTGGTACGCGGAGGCGAGATTGTAATACGCTTCCGCGTTCGACGGATTCTCGTCGAGCGACTCTTGGAAATACGCGATCGCGTCGTCGTAACGACCCGCTGAGAAACATTCGACTCCCGCCGCGTTGCGCGCCGTCGCGGACGACGTCGACGCCGCGCAACCGATTGCAAGCAGCGTCGTCGCCCCGACCGCCAGCGCGAGGAACGCGCCGGACGCGGTTCCGACGCGAATAGCCGACTTGTCGTCGCTTCGATCTTTGGAACCTGAGAAAAACATGTCGCGAATCCCTTCGTCTCCGGCAAAACGCGCTGGACCGTCGTCTCTCGCGCGCGACCCTGATTGATTTTTCCGCGTCGCTCAAATTCCTTTCGAGATCGCGCGGAAAAGCGTTCATCCATAAACTGTTACGGAGCGAGCGTCGCTCTTGAAAAAAGAACGAAATCGCCCGTTGTTTCTAAATAATCGCCGTATCCTAGACAATTTCCAAAGAAAGGACAAGGGCGTTTTTTGACGACAGACGATTTGTTATTTTGACGAGCGCGTTGTATAATGTCCCAAACGACGGACGTTATTGGACGACGCGAAATCTGCGACGTCGGCGTCCCCTGAATTCGACATAACTCCCATGCAAGACAATTCTCGAGCAAGTTCCGAAACCTTGGTCAAACGCGTCGGCGGCGCGTCTTTGGACAAAAAGAAGCGCGCGCTCTTTCGCGTCGCGCTCGCCGCGCTCGTTTTGATCCTGACGACGGGCGTCGCGTTCCCCGCGCCCCCGAAACCTCGTCTGCGCGGCGACCCGTCCTCCAACGTCGAGAACGCCCCTCCGCGCGAAAAAAGCGCCGCGTCCGATATCGTCGCGTTAGCGCGCGAC
>CAMZHY010000120.1 GCA_947307005.1 uncultured Planctomycetaceae bacterium | reverse complement strand
CACAACCCGAAGGCGAATGGAAGGAACCTAAGCAAATGGTTTCCACCACGAAAGGGACAAAAACCAAGGAACTGACTGTCTGAAGGACTCCGCCAAGTAGGGGATTTCCTGATAACTTAGTTCTTTTGGGTCGAAATATTATCGGAGAATTAAATCCGAAAATCGAAACGCATTCAACTCGCGAAAAGCGAATCTCGCGTAATCAACCACGCACAAAACAAGCCTTACCGTCGACTAGGGGAATTCAACGGACAGGTTAAGGAAAACTAATCCTCAAACAATTAGCGTACGAGAAGCGTTAGTCTGAGGTCGCGCTGTTTCTGGCAAAAATCAACCGCTACACGTTCGACGTCGCGCCATGACGTCGGTGAAGAGACCGATCTAAACCAGAGGGGTTAAACATCGCTTCAGTTTTTTTCTGAAACGTGGAATGCAAGCGTCGTCACTATACATTTTTTTCTACGCTTTGCAACTGAAAAATGCTATATAGGTTGATTTTGGTTAAAGATACTAAATGTATGCTATAGAGTGTTTTAAAATGCTTTTTATTTTATCTGTTTTAACCAGATTGTCTGTGTTGTCTATTCGCTTAACAACTACCTAGATAGGAATCGCGTCTGGTAGTTCTTAACGGACGAGCGGATTATATTGAGTAAGCCCTACAACACGGTTAGGACGCTGAACATATGATCATTTTGTTAATTGGACGTTTCTCGTCCTGCTGGAGCAGCCGGATAGAAGCGCCAAGCTTCAATATAGAATTCCATTAGGGCGTAACGTCTCGATTTACCTGCTTTTGAATCCAGTCCTCAAGTTCATCCCAGTCAACAGGCGGAAGATCGCCACGTTCTGGGCGTAACTTTTCGGCCCCTTTAATGTATACGTGTTTAATCTCGTTTGCGCTTTTTTCCGTGTTCCAATGGATAAGGATGCGAAGACACATTCTCATGGCCCCGGGCGTTTCAAGTTCGTGAAAACACATGAGAGCGACGTCAAACCAGTTAAGTTGACGCGCTGCAACGGCAGGGAAAGTTGCGTCAAGATCTGACGTTGTTGAAAAGATTGCGCTTGCGACGTCCTCTTGGGCGATCCCATTAAGACGGATCATAAGCGCTAATAATTCTCGCGTCCCCTTGAGGATCGCTTCTGAAGTGTTTTCTTCGATGATGGTAGCCCCTCGTATTCCGCGACAAACCTTTGTCGATGTTAAGTCGTTATGGGTCATTGCAAACTCTCCTACTGTATAATTTCAGAACTTTAGCTTTTGGGCTAGACCTAATGAACCGTCCGAAGAGTACAATGAAAATGGATAGGGCGCAATATCCTTTTCGTTTCTTTTTGCTCTTTATCTCCAAGTTTCTTTATCCTGGAAGTTTGAAAGAAATGATTCGAGGTTCGGAAAAAACGGGTGATTGCGTGTTAAGAGCGCTTTAATTCCAGCGCCTTGGCGCATGCGGCTAAAATTGTAGAATACGGGCGATGGGAATAGTTGTTTGTCTTCGACTAACGACTCAGATAAGAAAGGGGCGAAGATGGGTGTGATTTTTGATATGGACGGCGTGCTGGTCGATAGTAACGCCGCCCATCTTGCCAGTTGGTTGAAGGTAGCCGCAGAGGATGGCGTTGTTTTTTCAAAAGATACTTTCTGGAAAACGTTTGGCATGACTTCGGAGTACATTGTCGAGCATTTCTGGAAGAATCAGATGACTCCAGACGAGATTTCTCGAGTCGTTGAGCGTAAGGAAACCGCGTTTCGCGAGAGCGTGGTCGACCATGTCAAACCAATTGACGGCGCGGTAGATTTTACCCGCTATTTATCGGAAAAACGAATTCCGCTAGCGGTCGGTTCATCAGCCCCGCGCGTTAACGTTGAATTTGTGCTTAATTGGTTGGGAATTCGCGACCTTTTTGGAAATTGCGTGGTTGCGGGCGACGAAGTTGTTCGAGGTAAGCCTGCTCCCGACATTTTTCTCTTGTGTGCGGAAAAACTTGGAGAGGATCCGAAACGGTGCGTTGTTATCGACGATTCGCGTAGCGGCGTTAATGCGGGGTACGCCGCAGGAATGACTACAATAGGTTTTTTTAGTATGGGACATACTCTTGACGAATACGAAAATGCCGATTGCGTCGTACGAAACTTTGCCGAGGCTCGGGATTTTCTTAAGATTTGAGAATCAGGAGAGACGATTTTCAGCCGTATTTTTGTTTTCCTTAAGCAGGAAAAGGACTGGAATAACGCCTGCTAAAAAGGTTATCCTTAGAACCGATGAAGATGGACGACGTTATGAAATATTCGATTGGAATCGATCTTGGAACGACAAATTCAGAGCTTGCTTATTGCCTTTTAGACAGCGACGGGCAAGTCGGAGCGTCGCCGGAGATTTTTAAAATTCCTCAGTTTGTCGAGACGTCGGTTGTTGAGTCTAGAACCGTTCTTCCCTCGTCTCTTTACGCGTGTCCGGAGGAAGAGCGCAATTCTTCGAGTTGGGAGCTTCCTTGGGATTCTTTTCCCTCGTCGTCAACCGAAGCGGACAGGGGGGGCGTACAAGGGGAAGGAGAAGGGGAATCTTCTCACGATGGAGCGATAAAGCGAGCGAAGGGGTTGTTCAAAAAGGTTTTTGGACTTGGTTCCGCTCTCGAAGCGCAAACCTCGGATGTTTCCGATACAAACGCACTCTTTCTCGTCGGAGAAATTGCGAGTCGTCGCGCGGCGGACTATCCTGAACGCGTTGTTTCCTCCGCCAAATCGTGGTTGACCTGTACGCGTCTTAATCGTCGCCAACCATTTTTACCTTGGAACGCGTCCGAAGCGGTTCCAAAGGTTTCTCCTGTGGAAGCGTCGCGTCGCTATCTTCGTCATCTCGTCCTTGCATGGAACAACGCTTTTCCGGATTATCCAATATTTGATCAACAAGTTGTCTTGACCGTGCCCGCTTCATTTGATGAAAGCGCGCGAGAACTTACTCGCGAGGCTGCGGGACGCGCTGGTTTGAATCTTGACACGCTCCTTTTCTTAGAAGAGCCGCAGGCCGCTCTTTACGCGTGGCTCGCTCATATGGGAACCGCATGGCGCAAAGAACTTAAGGTTGGCGACGTCGTTCTCGTATGCGACGTAGGCGGTGGGACGACAGATCTTTCGCTCATTCGAGTCGAAGAAGAAGACGGCGAGTTGGCGCTACGTCGTCTAGCCGTGGGAAATCGTCTTTTACTTGGCGGCGACAATATGGATTTAGCGCTTGCTCATCGAGCGTCTGAACTCTTTTTAACACAGGGAATCAAACTTAATCCATGGCAATCAGGCGCCCTTCGCCGTCGGTGTCGCGAGATCAAAGAAACTTTGCTCTCTTCAGGAACGGATAATGACGATGAAAGTTGCCAAATATCAATTCTAGGCCGTTCCAGCAAGCTTGTCGGCGAATCTACGTCCATTCTTTTTCCAAAGAAGGACGCCGTTTCTATCGTACTTGACGGCTTCTTTCCTTTTTGCGAGCTGACGGATCGGGCTAAGCGTCGTTCTGGGCTTGGACTCCGAGAAGCGGGTTTACCCTATGAAGTTGATCCTGCTATAACCAAACATGTTGCGACGTTTCTTTGTTCACGCGCGGACAGTTCAAAAACTGTTGTCAAACCGACGCGGTTCCTCCTGAATGGCGGCGTCTTTAACTCGAATCTTGTGGCGTCGCGTTTTCAACAACAGCTTGATCGATGGTTTCCCGAACTGAAACCGACGAATCTGCACCCAAAGTCGGAACTTGAATGCGCCGTTGCGCGTGGCGCATCTTTTTATGGTTCCGTAAAACTTGGCGGCGGAGTTCGTATTCGTAGCGCGTCCGCCCGTTCGTATTACGTTGGCATTGAGACGTCTGCGCCAGCAATCCCTGGATTCTCCCGTCCCCTCAAAGTTCTTTGCGTTGCTCCAATGGGAATGGAGGAGGGGTCTGAATGCGAGGTGCCTTCCGAGCCTTTCGAACTGATTGTCGGCGAGTCGGCGATGTTTCGTTTCTTTTCTTCGACTACTCGTCCTTTTGACAAGCCAGGAACTGTTTTAGACTGGCACGAGTTTGAAGATCAGGGGAGCGAGCGCGACGAGGTTGATTTACAGGAAACCGATCCAATTGAAACGATATTTGACGTTGATTTGAAAGACGGCGACCGAAACGACGTTGAGTCTGAATATGTCGCCGTTCGATTTCGTTCGAAGATCACTGAACTAGGGGTTATGGAAATTTGGTGCGACGAGGTTGAAGGCTCAAGAAGCTGGAAACTTGAGTTTAACGTTCGAGATGAACAATACGATTTTTAAGGTCCTTCGTTGGAAATTGTTCTTTTGGCCCCTCCTTTTTTTCAATCGAATCTGGAAAGAATTCGCATTTCATATACAATAACACCTCGTACGTTCCGACCGAACAATTTGAGAAGGAGCGTCGTTTTTCTGGCGTCGATTAGGGAAAACGTTCGCAGTTCGCTTTCCATTGGAGAGAATAGATGAGTTATGGCTATGTAGTTGACGTTGCCGCGGTCGACAGACCTGGTATCGTGGCTGGCGTGAGCACGGTTATTGCTAGACTTAACGGTAATATTGAATCCTGCAGCCAAACCGTTTTGAACGGGTATTTTACCTTGATATTGACCTTTTCAACTTGCGAGGAATACGACGCCGACGTTCTTAAGAATCTCATCCTAGAAGAGAAGGGACTTGAGGGGTGCCAAGCGATTGTTTTTCCCACTTCCGGCAATGTTCGTCCCAACTTTGGTTCGAACGCGAATACGTACGTTATTTCCGCGTTTGGAAAAGATTGTGAGGGCGTCGTTGCTCAATTTACTCGATATCTGGGGAGCAAAGACGTAAACATCGTTGATCTTTACGCCAATATCACGAAGGACAGTCAGTTTGTTTTGATTTGTCAGGTTGAGATTGATCCCGAGTTGGATTTGAAGAATATCCAGTTTGACCTCGAAGCTTTAGGCGAGCAAGCTGGTTTTACCGTTCGTATTCAGCATAACAACGTTTTTGTCGCGACTAATCAAATTCGCCTTGATCGATGAACACAGGAATGTTTGGACTCCCCATGAACGATCAGAACGATAGAGGCGATTTTCACCACCCTCAGTTGAAACGAATGCAGGATGATCGATTTATTTGCGATCTTGTGGGAATCAAATTAACTAGCGCCGGTAATGGAACGGCGACGGCTGAACTGGTTCTTACGCCAATGCACCTCAACGGAGTCGGGATTTGTCAGGGCGGGGTTCTCTTTTCGCTCGCTGATTATGCGCTTGCCGCCGCTTTTAACTACACGGAGGATTCCGTTTTATCACTCGACGTTTCCATTAGTTACTGTAAATCTGTGAAGTCGGGTAGAATCATTGCGAGCGCTCGAGAAACGGCGCGAACTCGTTCCACCGCGCTTGGCGATGTTGTCGTAACGGATGAGAACGGGGCGGTTTTGGCTTTTGCGCGCGGTCGCGGTTTTGTTTTGAAACCTCGTTAAGGAAGGAGCTCTTAATTATTGTCGTTCTAACGACCGCGCGCTAACTTGGCGCTTTGTCGCAGTAAGGGGGCGGTTGGTTCAACGACAGGTCTTTCATCAGGAATAACAACCTTGGAGCACACAGCCAATCTGTGTGAGTTCTGCAATCAATAACTATAAACGAAACATAACGTGCGAAAGGACGAAGATGGATCCTCAGGTTAAACGGGCGTTAGTCAGCGTCAGCGATAAGATGGGACTGACTGATTTCGCGAAAGGTCTCGTTGCGGCGGGCGTTCAGATTTTCAGCACAGGCGGAACGAAGCGCCATTTAGAAGCAAGCGGAGTTCCTGTCGTTGACGTTACAGAATACACTGGTTTCCCTGAAATGATGGGCGGTCGTCTCAAAACGTTGCATCCCAAAGTTCATGGCGGGATTCTTTGCCGTCGCGACGATGAAGCCGATATGAAATCAGCGAGCGAACATGGGATTGAACCGTTTGAGCTTGTTGTCGTTAACCTTTACCCCTTTGAAGCGACCATCGCAAAGGAAGGCGTCACAGACGAGGAGGCGATTGAAAATATTGATATTGGCGGACCAACAATGGTTCGCGCGGCGGCGAAGAACCATCGATTTGTTGGTATCGTTACTGATCCTTCTCAGTATGCTCGCGTTCTAGAGCAAATTCAGCAGAATGGATCTCTCACGCTTCAGATGCGGCGTAGTCTTGCTCGCGACGCGTTCGCCCACACTGCGGCTTATGACGCTGCAATCGCCCGCTATTTTGCCGAGCATGACGGAGCTTCCGTATTTCCGGAAACGATTTCTTCGACGCTTAAACGCGTTTCTGAATTACGTTATGGCGAAAATCCGCACCAACGAGCGGCGTTGTATATCGATCCGAAATACAAAGGCGTGTCCGCTGTTTCGGCAAGGCAATTAAACGGAAAAGAATTATCCTACAACAATTACTTGGATTTGGACGCGGCTTTGACAATGTGTCGCTCTTTCGAACGCCCTGCCGCCGCTGTCCTGAAACATAATAATCCCTGCGGCGCGGCTGTTGCCGACACGCTTGAAGACGCCGTTCGTAAGGGAATGGAAGGCGATCCCCTTAGCGCTTTCGGCTCCATTATTGGAGTCAATCGTGAACTTGACGAAGCGAGCGCGAATTATCTTGCTCGTCCAGGACTTTTCGTAGAAGCCATAATCGCCCCCTCTTTTTCACCGAAAGCTCTTGAAATTCTGACAACGATTCCTAAGTGGCATGCAAACGTTCGCCTTCTTGAGTGCGGTTGCGCGAAGTTTGAGCCTTCTAAACCCTGTTGGAACGTTCGTCCTTTAACGGGAGGCGCCCTCCTTCAAGACGCTGATGTTACCATAGACGCCGAGGAAGAATGGCGTGTTGTGACCGACAAGGCTCCGACTGAAGAGGAAATGAAAGACTTGCGTTTCGCTTGGGCGATGGTTCGTCATGTGAAGTCGAACGCAATCGTTCTTGTTAAGGATGAAATGCTTGTTGGGGTTGGCGCCGGTCAAATGAGTCGTGTTGATTCGGTTGAAATATCGGTGAAAAAAGCCGGCGAACGAGCGCTTGGTTCCGTCCTTGCATCCGACGCGTTCTTTCCCTTCGCCGATGGCGTTCAGGCGGCGAAGGGCGTTGTCGCCGTTATTCAACCAGGAGGTTCGAAGCGCGATCAAGAGGTCATTGACGCATGCAATGAACTTGGTCTGGCTATGATCTTTACCGGACGTCGTCATTTCCGCCACTAATCGTTCGCAACAGAATTTTTTGTCTGTGAGGGATGCGCAAAATATTGTAGAGTTCCGGCGTTTTATGATAGACGCTGGGACTCTTTTGTTTTGTGGAACACCAGACGACGGTGAAGATCGTCCTGTTACTGCTGTTCGTAAACGATTGACGGAGTCTCTTTGTTGGCATTATTGATTTACTTTCCCCAATCGCTCTTACGCTAGAATTGATTTGTGTTTTCAAACATATTGCGCGGCGTGAACCTTGAGGTTGACGATGAATAACATCGATATGGCTGAAGTTGTTGAACAGACAGCTCTTCTGCTTTGTTATCATGAAGGCTCTTCTTTCTTTACGGACGAGCTTCTTGAAATGGCGCGCTTGCTTCGTTTTTTTGAGATTCCTCTTGAGCTTTTTGCTTCTCTTGATTTGGGAAATAAGCGTGAAGTTCATGAACTTGAGTCGATGCTTGAGTATTGGCGTTGTTCCTTTTCGCCCGACGCTGTTTGGAATTTGCGTGAAGTCATTTTAACAGGTTCCAATCCAATTCGTGACAAACTGCTCAACGAGACTTCTTCAAACGTCGTACGACTGGCAAAGATTAAATCTTTGCCGGTCGCGTCAATTGACTTTATTCGCAATTCTCTCGGTATTCGGAATGTTGAGCAATTAAAACAAGCATGCAGGTCCAGCGTCCTCTCCCAATCTGGCGAGTTTACAGAGCAGGAGGAGTTAGATATTCTTGAAGATATTGTTAGTTTTGAGAAACGATCCTCTGCAAAAGAAAACGGGAACGACGACGCGCCGTCCGGTTCTGAAACGCTTGTTTATTTCGACTCCGACGAACCTGACGTCTATAACGCGGAGACTATGTTTTGGGCAAACGCTAACGCGCTTGCAGACGAGATTATAGCGACGTTACAGTCGGAACTCAAACCGACTCTGACGAAATTGGTGAGCGATCTTGACGTTAAGGACAAAATCGACGAGGTTCGAGATCATGCGCGCGGCGTTGTCTGTAAGTTTAAGCGTTTCTTTACGTCGCGTTCTAACCCTCGATATCGGCAAATGCTCTTGGAGGAGGACGAACGGACGCGAGAACTGAGGGATCGACGTGTTGTCGCGGAAATTGAATCGCAACGCGAGTCTGCCGTCAATGCGCCGCTTGATCTTGTAAAGGTTGGCGCGGTTGCGCGAGGCGAGCCCGCGGTTGCTCAGCTTGATTTCTTGATTGAAACCGACGATACCGAAGTTGCTTTTGAACGAGTTAAGAAATCGACGTTTGTCAAGAAAGTTTTGTCTGAACGCGACGGTAGGCTTTCTGTTGCGCTTCGTCCTGAATTTTTCACCATGCCCTATAATAAGCGGTTGACGCCTCCTGTGATTTTAAATTTTTATGCGGCGTCAGAACTTACTTTTGGCACAAAAGAATTGTTGTTGACTTCGTCTAGAGAACATTGGCGAAGACTTACGGACATTGCTAAAAACAAGGGGTGGAATTTAACCCCATTGGGACTTTATAATGGAGTTTATCGGATTTCATCAAGAACATCGGAGCGTCTGTATGAAAAACTGAATCTTCCCTACATACCCGTCGAATTAAGAGACGAGTTGGCGCTCCAACAGTGGCTTGACGAAGGTGAACCTGACCTTGTCCGCGTTGAGGATATTCGGTCCGATCTTCATATGCATTCAAC